>JAMCYV010000010.1 GCA_023473595.1 Patescibacteria group bacterium
AGCACAGCTTTGCCCCTTCGAAAAGGCAAATTTTGAGTTTATTTTCAAATTGTGCAAGCCTTACTTGTAGGGTTAATAAGATAACACAAGAGAAAAGCTCTGTCAAGCATTTATATTGAAGAAAGGCCGGATTTAAGGTATAATTTACAAGTAAAATTGTTTTCTGCACCCGTGGTGAAAAGGACCCGCCGACGCCAAGGCTTTGTCGGGCAGGTATCACGACAGGCGGAATGATTCATTTATGCGCCCTTAGCTCCCGCCTTCGTATTCACTTCGGACGGGCAGGCAGCGGATTTATTTGGTACAATATTTTGCGGAGTTTATCCCGAGCGCCCTTAGCTCAATTGGATAGAGCGTGTGGCTTCGGACCACAAGGTTGGGGGTTCGAGTCCTCCAGGGCGCACCATGGCGCTTCGGGAGACCAGGAGGTCGTGGGCGAATCCTACAGGGTACCATATGGGCAAATAACGGAAGACCTGTTGGGGATTTCCCGACGTAAAGTCGGGATAAACTAAACCCCTCCGGGGCACACCAGAAATTGCGGAGCAATTTCAAATCCCAAGCTCTAACTTTTTGGAATTTCAATTTGTTTAGAAATTAGTGATTAGGATTTTAAAAATTAAACTAATATGGTGGCCATGGTGTAGTGGTTAACACTAGAGGTTGTGGTCCTCTCGACACGGGTTCGATTCCCGTTGGCCACCCCAAAGAAAGGTCCTCGTCTTTTTAGGCGGGGATCTTTCTTTCGAGGGATTGGTTAATGGGATGAGAACCCGTGAAAAAGATGCGGAGAAGCCTCTAATTTATTTATCTAAAATAACTTTCAAGCTATTATCTAAGCCTTTATTAAAAACCAGAAAAAGCATCTGGATGCTTCGATTCCCGTTGGCCACCCCAAGATTTGACACTTAAAAAATACTTACAGAAGGGAGTTTTATATTTTATCTTATGCTTTCCACACACGAGGTTTGAGCTTTTTGTGTTAATATTAAGTTATCTTTTTACATAAAATGGAGATAAAGTTGCACGACCAATCGCATCATCATTCAGAATCATCTAAAAATATAGGTATCGCGCTATTCCTTAATCTTGGGTTCGCCATTGCTGAAATCTTTATTGGGATTTGGACAAACAGTTTGGCAGTCCTTTCAAATTCATTGCACGACTTTGGCGATAGTTTCTCTCTCAGTCTTTCTTGGTATTTTGATAAAGTTTCCAAGAAAGAGCGAAGCGATTCTTTCACCTATGGGTATAAACGGTTTTCAATTGTGCCAGTTGTTATAAACAGTTTAATATTACTTTTCGGTTCACTTTACATCCTGTATGAAGCGGTTATCAGGATAATGAACCCCCAAACAATTAAGGCTGATGGAATGATATTATTCGCTTTAGCAGGAATGACTATTAACTTAATTGCTTTTCTTAGATTAAGAAGAGGCGAAACACTCAATGAAAGGTCGGCATCACTACATTTGCTTGACGATGTTCTCGGTTTATTTTCCATTTTGGTCGTCAGCATAGTGATGAAATTCTACAATGTGCCGATACTTGACCCAATTCTTTCCATGCTAATAACGCTTTTTGTTCTTTCCAAAATATTCCAGAACTTGAAATCAGCAAACTCAATATTTCTACAAGCGATTCCAAAAGAAATTGACATTAAGGGGTTGGAAGAAAAATTAACGCGAATAGAAGGGGTTATCTCTATTCACGACTTTCACGCTTGGTCTTTGGACGGGATAAACCATATTCTCACAGTTCATTTGCTAACAAAGAAAGATTTAGACTTCAAGCAAGCGACTGCTATTAAATGTGAAGCAAGAACCTTGATTGAAGAATTTGGTATAAATCACCCAACTATAGAGGTTGAAAATCAAAGCGAAAGTTGTGAGTTAAAGGCCTGCTAACTATAATATGGAAAAGGATAATATGAAACAAAAAAATAAACCGTTAATGTTGGCAATTTTCACTGCCGCATACAATATTATTGAGGGCGTAGTGTCCATAGTCGCAGGTAGTATCGCAAAAAGTTCTTCATTAGTAGGTTTTGGTGTGGATAGTTTTATTGAGTCACTATCTGCTTTCGTAATGATTTGGCGATTTACAGGTGTAGATAAAATTACCAAAGAAAAAGAAGAAGAAATAGAGCAGAAGGCAGTTAAACTGGTAGCCATATCGTTTCTTATCTTGGGTTTATATGTCCTTTTTGAATCGGTTAAGAGTTTGTATTTGAGAGAAGCACCAGAACCAAGTTTGATTGGTATTATCATCAGTATTCTTTCCATCATCATAATGCCAACACTATTTTTGGCAAAAAATAAAACTGGTAAAAAGATAAACAGTAAAAGTTTGATAGCAGATTCAAAGCAAACATTCGCCTGTTTGATGCTGTCTTTCTCGTTGCTTGTAGGGTTGAGTTTGAATTATTTCCTTGGTTTATGGTGGGCAGACCCCGTTGCAGGAATTATTATCGCAATTTTAGTTTTCAGAGAAGGCTATAAAACCTGGAACGAGAAAGACCTTTGCGAGTGTTAAGAATACTATAAAACTATAAGTTAAGTTCAGGTATGTAGACATAGCCTTCAGACATTGCAATATTAGTTCTTACAAGATTGACAATCCGACCCCAAAAAGAAGGTCTTTGTCTTCTGGCAAAAGACTTTTTTGATATAATTTTACTAATGGATATTGTCAAAGAAGTCAGAGATTTTGTTGAAAAGGAATGCAAAAAGCCGACTAGCAAATACGGATCGGAACCTTTTGAGTTTCATTTTAAACCAGTAGTAAAATACGCGGTAAAAATGGCAGGTGAACTTGGCGCTGACAAAGAAGTCGTTGAGATCGCTGCTTGGCTTCATGATATAGGCTCTATAATTGAAGGCCGAGGGAAGCACCACTTAGAAGGGGCAAAAATTGCTGAATCAAAACTTAAAGAGCTAGGTTATCCAAAGGCAAAAATTGAACTTGTTAAAAGATGTATTTTAAGCCACAGAGGTTCAGAGAAAGTAAAGCCTAAAACTTTGGAAGAAAAAATTATTGCCGAAGCAGATATAATGAGCAATTTTGAAAATATCGGCGGAATTTTTAAAGCAGCCTTTATCTTTGAAGGATTAAACCAAGAGGAAGCCAAAAAGTCGGTTAGGAAAAAACTTCAGAACAAATACCATCAGCTAAATTTTGAAGAGTCAAAGAAGGAGGTTAAACCAAAATATGAGGCAGCGATGCTGCTTTTAAAATAAACAAGTCTCATGCATTTTTTTAAAATCTTTTTGAAGGAGTCACCAAAAAGTGTGCGATCGTTAGAAAAATGGTGACATAATATAAATTAATTATACAATCAAGGGCAGGATAAATCCTGCCCTTTTTGACTTCTTACTTTGGTACATAACGGTCAAAAACTAAGTTGATGACCTCTTCTCGTGCTTTTTCCTGTCGGCCACTTTTTGCTCGGCCGTATTCCCTGCCGTTTAAACTCATAACGGCCGTCCATTGAACTTTGCCACCCCCGGTTTTTTTGTAAAAATCAATTTTTGGTTTTTTGCCGAGGACCTCCACAATAAGATCAAACTTTTGTCTTATGAGTTCTTTTTGGTGATTAGGATTTGTTGAATAGCCATTCACCAGGAAATCATCAACCATTGGGAAGATAAATTTCTTGATGAAAGCTACTGCTACTTCATAACCTTGTTCAGCGTAAATTGTCCCGATTAAAGCCTCTAGTCTATCGGCTAATGGCTTTAGCGTCTCAGAGGGCTTGAGCGGGAATGCGCCTAGTCCAATATCCTCAGAGACTTTAGCTAAAACAAAGTTGCTTGAAATAGCAGAGGCAAACATTGAGAGTTGCCCTTCATTCAAACCTAGCGGATGGCAGAAGAGATAATCGGAGATCACAAACCAAAGTAATCTGTCTCCTAGATACTCAAGCCGTTCTCCTTCGGGGCTTAACACTTCTCCCAATATCTTATCTAAGATAGTTGGGTCTTTGAGTTGCAAGTCTAACTTCTCAAGAAGTTCGGTCTTGTTCATAATAGCCTCCTAGGCTAAGAGAATTCTTAAGGTTCTTGGGCAAATATACCAAAGAAACTTATTTTTGTCAAAGATAAAGTACTTTCTTTTCTTTCTTTTTAAATGATAAGATTTAATTAAAAGGGAGGAAATATGGCAGATGAAAAAAATCAAACACCGGAGGGAACTCCGGAAGAAAAAACTCCGGAAACTAAAGCGCCAGAACAGCCGGCACCAGAACAACCAACTCCAGCGCCACAACCCCAGCAGCCGGCCCAACCAGCACCGCAGAAGAAATCATCTTGCGTGCCAGTGCTTCTTATTATTTTGATTATTCTAGTTTTAGGGATCGGCGGACTTATCGTTGGCGGGGGATATTTAGTTAGAAGGTTTGTAAATAAGCAAGCTGATGACATTAAAAGCGGCAATCTTAATTTCAATATCGGCGGAGCCTCGGTTCAAACCGGAGAGAATGCTAAATGGCCTGATGATCTAACGATTATTGCCAAATTTTCCAGAGGAAAGATAAAAAGCGCTGTCAAATGGGGAGATGTCTGGACTATTATTGTTTCCGACGTCACACCATCTGACATTGCAAACTATAAAAATACTCTCCAACAACAAGGCTGGATCTTTACTGAAGACAGCACAACTGATGCTGGGTTTGTCCAAACCCAAACTGGTAAAAAAGGCGACTATCAAATCACTTTAGCCTATACTCCAAGCGATAAATCACTTCTTCTCACTGTAAATAAGACTCCAACAGAGTCAACTCCAACTGAATAAAAATCTTAGGCTTGAACTACACTTAATATTCTTTCATAATGCCTAAAATTAGTTTTTTGGAGGTATTATGTTTGGTTTAATGCATTATGGAATTTTAGGCAAAGGGCTCTTATGGGGTCTTGGTTCAACGATGATTTTCAGCCATTTGGCTTTAACACTCGTTCTTATTCTTACAATTTTTGCCTTGGTGAAATATTTGAAAAGCTAAGTTTAAGTTTAGTCGGAAAACTGTTAAACTTTATTAAAAGGAGCAGTTTTATGGCGATGCCAACTGATTTAGTTTTAGTTCGACATGGCGAATCGGAAGGAAATGTCGCTAATAGACATTCGAGAGAAGGCGATAATACGCTTTTTACCAAAGAGTTTAAATCGCGTCATAGTTCCCTTTGGAGATTAACGGACAAAGGGATTGAACAGGCAAAAATTGCTGGAAAATGGATTAAAGAGAATATTAGCGAAAATTTTGACGTCTATTTTACCTCTGAATATATTAGAGCAATGGAGACTGCTACTTATCTTGATTTAAAGAATGCAAACTGGCTTTGCGATTTTTATCTCCGGGAACGAGAAATTGGGGATCTAGAGAGGACAACCTTTGAAGAGCGAGAAAAAAATTTTTCAAATGTTTTGAAACTTAGGGCAAACGACTCCTATTATTGGGTCCCAGCGAACGGAGAGTCTATAGCTAACCTTTGTACTAGATTAAAATGGGTCCTAGATAGATTGCATAGAGAGGCGGAAAATAAAAAAGCGATTATCATTTGTCATGGAGATGTTATCTGGGGATTTCGGGTTCTCCTTGAAAGAATTTCTCAAGAAGAGTTTTCAAAATTAGACAGTTCAAAAGATCCACTAGATTGGATTTACAACGGCCAGGTTTTTCATTATTCAAGAAAAAATCCTGTAACAGGCGAAATTTCCCCGTGGCTTAGATGGATGAAGTCGGTTTGCCCGAATAATTTATCACTTTCAAGGAACGAATGGGTGGAGATAAATAGACCTAGGTTAACTAACAAAGAGCTTTTAAACAAAGTTAATAAGGTAAAGCGAATAATTAAACAAGGTTGAAAAAACTAATAACAGGTAATGGAGAATACAGTAGTTGACAAAAGAGGCTATATCTTGGAGGCCGGAGGGGTGATCGTTAAAGAGGAAAAAGGAAAAACTTTTATTCTTGTGATTTATAGAGGGAAATATGGCGACTACACTTTCCCCAAAGGTCATATCGAGCCGGGAGAAAACCCGAAAATAGCTGCCGAAAGAGAAATCGAAGAAGAGACCGGGCTTGATATAAAGATAATAAAGAGACTGCCCGGTGATTGTTTTTACAATCATATTGCCGGCACTAAAAAATGTACCAAAATGTTTTTAATGATTCCTCTAAGCGATAATTTAAGGGTCGAAAACGAAAACGACCAGCTTATCTAGTTAGAAAAGTCAAAAGCTTACCGAAAGCTTACCTATCCCGGACTTAAAGATTACTTCAAAAAATCGAGCCTTTAATCTAAAATTATTCGATTGATTTTTCTTAAAAGTGTTTTAAAATCATCTCTAATAGGCAATAGAGGGTCTGATTTAAATCAGGCTTATTTTGTACCTGGAGGTGTTAATAAAATGGCTGATGTGACAGCTCAGGAAGAGACCAGATGTTGCCCCGTTTGTCATGGAAGTGGCGGTGACGAGTATGAGCGCGGTGATGGCATGCTGGCGACTGGAGATTGTGACTATTGCGAAGGCACTGGTCAGCAACCAGTCACTAATGAGATCTGTCCGGTCTGTGGGGTGACCACGCCACTTCGCTCTGACGCGATAGCTCACTTTCTTTCGAGAGAACACAACAACGATCCTCATAAGCATTGCATTGAGGTCTTAAAAGTTCAGCTCAGGGTTGCTCTCGAGTTTCTAACACCGGGCCAAAGGGCGGAGTACGAGAAGAAGAGGGTGACTATCAACTATAGCTGGCATGACGACCGTCCCTCTACTCCTACTATCAAAGTTGAAACGGTCAAAACCGCGTAACACGTCCAGAAAAGGCGCCCTACGGGCGCCTTTTCTCATAAAATAACTTCTCATTTCTTATAAATCTTCAAGAGTTCTTTGACCTTGTCCGTGACTTGCATTGGGGTCATTTCAGCTTTGACGATGTATTCAGTGGCGCCGTATTTATAGATCTCCTCGGCGGTCGATTCGCTCGAAAGATTAGTAAGCATTACGACAATAAGATCGGCAGTAGCTAGATCTCCCCGGATTTGCTTTAAAACCTCGATCCCATTAACCTGGGGGATCATAATATCAAGAAGAACAATATCTGGATTAAAGGCTTTCAAAACTTCCATCGCTTTGATGCCGTCTTCGGCAATGGCGACTTCAAATCCTTCCATCTCGAATTTCCGCTGATACATATCAATCAGCTGAAGATCATCTTCTACTAAAAGAATTTTTTTCTTTTGCTCGGCCATTTTAACCTCACCTCTATCTTAAAGTTTTTAAATTCCTAAGTCAATTTAAAATATTTACTTAAGGCTCTTTTTGTGGTATTATACAAAGGTTAATAATAAAAGGGAGCCATGCCAATTACCAAGTCAGCTATAAAACGGGCAAGACAGAATAAGAAAAGAAGAGAACATAATAGGGAGCTTAAGGAAGCTTTCCGTATTAAAGTTAAAGATATTTTGAAAAAGGGGCGAGCGAATAATTTGAAGGAAGCCGAAAAGTTAATTCCGGAAGCTTATAAAGCTTTAGATAAAGCAGCTAAGAGAGGAACGATCCACAAAAATGCCGCAGCTAGGAGAAAATCAAGATTAGTAAAGAAACTGAATGCTCTTCAAGCGAAGAAAAAAGAAACACCTAAAAAAGAAAAATAAAAATTCCCCTTTTTAAGGGGATTTTTTAAACCTCTTGAATTAAAAGATCAAGGGCCAGGTCTGGTTCCAAAATACCGGATTTTATAGCGAAGTCCGTATCAACCAGTTTTTGATAAACTCTTTTTAAATCTTTAAATTCAAAATTGTGCGATTGCTCAAGGCACTTTTTAACGGCGAAAGGATGGAGGGGAATAATTCTCGCGATCTCGTCCTTTGACTTCCCTTGGGAAGAGAGATCCTTTACAAGGAGGATGTTTCTTATCTGGCGAATAATCATAGTTAAAATATAAAGTTCGTTTTCCCCCGCTTCCAAAAGATCTTCTATCTTCTTAAAAGCATTTCTTTTGTTTCTTAAACCCAAAGCGTCGACAAGGTCGAAGATGCTGGCATTAATTTTTGCTTCTACCAGGGTTTTTATGTCATTTGCAGTAATTTTCTTATTAAAACTTAAAAGCTTTTCTATTTCTTGATTCATTTGCCAAAGATCGTTTCCGACAAAATCGGCTAGAAGATTTATCGATGCGCTATCAGCTTCTCCTTCTTTTCTAGCTATCTCTTTTTTAATCCAATTTTTAAGTTCAATCCCCAAAAGAAGCGAGAATTCTTGGACTAATTTCTCTTTTACTAATCTTTTAAAGAGGCTCTCTCTTTTGTCTGGAACCCCTTCTTCAAAAATTATTAAAATAGTCTCCTCAGGCACTTTTTCGATAAACTCTTGGAAGTTTTGGAGTACTTCTTTTTTTAATTTAAAAACGTTTTTTACAACGACCATTCTTTTTTCAGCTAGAAACGGCGCTGCCAAGACTTCGCTTTTGATCTTTTCTACGTCTAGATCCTCGTCAAAAATCGAAAGATTGACATCACTGTATTTCTGGCAGTAATTTTCTTTTAGGATATTCAACCTTTCTTTGGCTCTATAAGTATCTTCGCCGTAGATGAAAATAATCATTGTGTATGTAGCCAGTAGCTTGTAGCAAGTAGCTAGGGATAGTTATTTTAGTTTTCTAATTAAACCGAAAATCAAGCCTCCGACTTCCTTTCGTTTCTCTTCTAATTGATTGAAATTTGTTTTATTAATATAACCTAACTTTAAAGCTAAGAAAAGGTAAGTCTCCACTTCTCCTAGAGAGTCTTTAGTGATATATAAGAACTGTAAATATTCTTTATTATGTTGTTTCTCATATCCTTCAGCTATATTAGCAGGTACAGAGATGGCGGACCTTCTTAACTGGCTGGTAAAACCAAACAGTTCTTCCTTTGGAAAATCTTTTGTTGTTCGATATATCTCTTCACTAAATTCTAAAGCCTTTTGCCAGGCGATTAAACTTTTGAAGCCATCTTTCATAAACCTCCTTGCTACTATTGCCTTTGGCAAGCTGGGCAGAAGTGGGTGCCCCGGCCGCCAACTGAAATTCTCTCGACCTTTCCGCCACAATCATAACATGGAAGACCGGTTCGACGATAAACATTGCGGATAAGATCATAACTTCCTCTTTGCCCAGAAGCATCCCTGTAGTCGCTTATCGAAGTTCCTCTTTTTTCAAGAGCAAGCGCCAAAATCTTTTTTATGGCATCAAAAATTTTCTTTAACTCCCCTTCCCTTAAATCTTCTACTTTTTTCAAAGGATGGATTTTTGCTTCGAATAGGATCTCATCGGCATAAATGTTCCCGATGCCGGCGATAGTTGCCTGATCCATAAGAACTTTTTTAATCGGCCCCTTCTTTCTTCCAAGCCTTTCTTTAAAAACCTCAAAAGTAAAATCTTTTTCCAAGGGTTCGGGGCCATATTCAGCCAAAAATTTTTCTAAAGTTTCATCGTCCACTAATTTTATGTAGCCAAATTTTCGGAGGTCCGAGAATGCCATTATTTTTCCTTCGCTTAAATAAAAAATGAAACGGACAAATCGGTTTTGGACATCCTTTAGAAGCTCTTCTGGGCCACTTTTCCAGTTTCCTAAGCTATCGATTTCATTTTTTTCATCAGTAATAATTAAGTGCCCTGTCATTTTCATGTGCAAAAGCAAATGTTTTGGGAGATTACCTCTTGGTTCTAGCTCAATGATCAGATTTTTGGCTCTTCTTCTTATGTCTACAATTTCTCGGTTTTTTACTTTTTCTTCGAGCTCTTCAGTCGTCATTCCCTGGATCATTTTTGGCCATAGAGATTTGACCCTTATTATTTTTTTCCCAATAATAAGGTTTCTCAAATCATTTTTGATTGTTTCGACTTCTGGTAATTCAGGCATCTTTACCTCAAATAACTATGTTTTTGAGACCGCCAGCTTAAAGCCTTGACCACTGCAGCTGCAAATTCTGGGCTTGAATCCGGGCCATTTCCGGTAATAAGTTCGCCGTCTTGTTCTACTAAACGCCCGGTGTAATAGCCGCCGCATGTCTCTATAATATTTTGTTCGTGAGGATAGCCGGTGATCTTCTTCCCGGCGATAATACCGGCGTAAGCGAGAATAGAAGGTGTTCTTCCAATAGCAGCCAGAAGAATTCGTTCGAAAAAAGCGTCGCGAACGATCTGCATAACCGTGCCGTTCTCATAATATTCTTTAGCTCCCGGACCCCCAACCAAGATGACGGCATCATAATCTCTCGCATTGACTTGGTTTAAGAGGACATCCGGATTTACTAGCGAATTATGGGTGCCCTTAGCTTCAGTTAGCGAAGAAGAAGCGACAATGACTTTGATTTTTGCTTCATCTAGGGATTTTCTTACAACCTCATACTCTTCATCTCTAAATTCGAAATGTGGCAGGATCATTAAAGCTTTGATTTCATTCGTTTCCATTTGCTCCTATTTTAACATAGTCTATTTAAAGTTTCTTAATTCTTTCAATGTCTTGTTTTTCTTCAACAATTTTTGATGGCTTTGTTAAAAACCAGGCATCAAGTATACTCTTCAGTTTTTTCTTTTCTGTATAACCATTGCTTATAGCTAAGATGTTAGCATCATTCCATTTTCTAGCACCTTCGGCAACGCCTTTGTCAAAACAAAGGGCTGCTCTTATTCCCTTTGTTTTATTAGCAACGATTGAAATTCCGGTACCTGTCCAACATAAAAGAATACCCTGATCAAATTCTTTTGCGGCTACTTTTGCGGCAACTTTGTGTCCAATCTTGACCCAATTTGAATCATCTCCTTTTTTTAAGGCTCCAAATTTTTGGTAGGAGTAATGATTTTCATCTAAGTATTTAAGCACTAAATTGCAAATTTCAGAGGATTCATCACTCCCTATAGCAATGTTTAGTTTTTCTTTTTGCATTTTTATTTAATCTTTTTCAGTTCGCCCCAATTTTCACCAACCCTTATCTCGGCCTTTATAGGCGACTTAAGGCTGACAACATTTTCCATCCGATCCTTAACAAATTCAGCGACTTTATTCACATCCTCTTTCGGAACCTCGAAAACTAATTCATCATGAACTTGTAAAAGCATTTTTGTTTTCTTGCTTATAGATTTTAGGTTTTTATCGATGTCAATCATGGCGAGCTTCATAAGGTCGGCGGCACTTCCCTGAACCGGCATATTGATAGCCATTCTTTCAGCAGCAGCTTTTATGATATGATTAGGGGAATTAATTTCTGGCAAAAAGCGCTTTCGGCCAAAAATAGACTCGACATATCCGCTTTCTTTGGCGATTTCCAAAGTTTCTTTGGTATAGTTGGCGATCCCTTTGTAATGCTCAAAGTACCTATCAATATATTCTTTGGCTTCCTCCCTACTCATTCCTGTCGCTTCCGAAAGCCCATGCGGACTCATGCCATAAAGAACGCCGAAATTTATCACCTTGGCAGCTCTTCTCATACTGTGGTCGACTTTCGTCTCCGGGACATTGAAAATGAAAGAAGCAGTTCTAGTATGGATATCAGCGTCTTCGTTTAAGGCTTTAAGCATTTCTTTATCCTCTGCGATATGGGCGACAATCCTTAGCTCGATTTGAGAATAATCAGCTGAAAGAAGCTTTTGTCCTCTACCGGCGATAAAAGCTTTCCTAATTTCGTTGCCAATGTCAGTTCTTATCGGAATATTTTGCAGATTCGGATTGGACGAGGAAAGCCGACCGGTAGTGGTAATTGTTTGATTGAAACTAGTGTGAACTCGGCCAGTTTTTTTATTGATAAGAAGCGGCAAAGCATCGATATAGGTAGATTTTAACTTTGTTAACTCTCTATATTCCTGAATCTGGTTAATAATCGGGTGAAGATTTCTTAATTTTTCCAGTTCCCCGGCTGCTGTCGAGAAACCGCCTGTCTTTACTTTCTTTAGATTTTTTCTAATTTCCGGGTTTTCAGCTAATTTCAATTTATCAAAGAGAATTTCTTTTAATTGGATGGGAGACGCGATATTAAATTCGCTGCCTGCTTCTTTCCAAATCATTTGTTTTAGGGCTTTAACTTTTTTTTCAAACTCGACCGACATTTTCTTAAGGAAGCTCTCGTTAACTCGGACTCCTTCAAACTCCATTTCGGCCAGAACCGGAATAAGAGGCATTTCGATGTCCTGCATTAGTTCCCAGAGACCTTCTTCATTTATCTTCGGTGAAAGATGGTTGTAAAGCCTTAAGGCGATATCAGCATCTTCGGCGGCATATTGAGTGGCATCTTCGATAGCAACTTCGCTAAAGCAGATTTGATCCTTGCCCTTACCAATAAGATCAGTAATGGGGACCATTTCGATTCCTAATTCGGAAAAAGAAAGCTCACTTAAGCTTTGGGCCCTAAGATTTGGATTCAAAATATAGGCGGCCACCATAGAATCGAATAAGAGCGGTGCAAGGTTTACCCCGTATTTCTTCAGTATCTTGTAGTCATATTTGAGGTTATGGCCGACTTTTTGAATCGAGTTATCCTCAAGTGTTGGCTTTAGCTCGGAAATTGCCTCCTTTAAATCTATCTGGCAGCTTTTATCTTCCTTATGGTCAATCGGAATATAATAGCCTTCTTTCTCTTTAATGGAAAAGCATAAGCCAACCAACTCGGCTTCCATTTCATCAAGAGATGTTGTTTCAGTATCTACTGAAAGAATCTTTACTTTTCTTATCTCTTCTTTAAGTTTTTTTAATTTATTTAAATCATCAACTATATAATAATTTCCGTTGACCGCTTTATTTTTAGATACTTTTTCTTCAGATATTCTCTCGCCTTTTGCTTGCGGTACTTTGTTGAGTAAGGATTTGAATTCGAACTTCCTGAAGGTTTCAAATATCTTTTGCCGATCAAAGCCTTTCAGTTTTACTTTTTCTAGGTCAAAATCAAACTTCATATCAGTAACAATCGTGCTTAATCTCTTGCTTAAGAATGCTTGCTCTTTTTTTTCTGTCAAAACTTTTCTAGTTTTTTCCGGCAACTTATTAAGATTCTTGTAGATTCCTTCAAGGTCTTTATTATCCTGAATTAGGGCGACCGCCGTTTTTTCGCCTATTCCTGGGACTCCTGGTATATTATCTGAAGGGTCGCCTTTCAGAGCTTTAAAGTCAATGAACTCTTTTGGAGTCAAGCCGTAGCGCTCTTTTACCATCTTCTCATCGTAGATAACAGTATCGGTGAAGCCTCTCCTCATGGTATATACTTTGGTATTTTCATCGACAAGCTGAAGCTCATCCAAATCCCCGGTTACAATAATTGTCTCCAAACCCTTGCCTTCGACTTTTCTCGAAAGAGTACCAATGATATCATCCGCTTCATAGCCTTTCTGGGTATAATAAGGGATATCAAAAGCATCTAAGACCTCATATACATGTCTAAACTGGGAGCTTAGGTCTTCGGCTGTCTTCTCTCTAGTTGCTTTGTACTCTTTATATTCCTTATGGCGGAAAGTCGGTTCGGCAAGATCGAAAGCCATCGCTAAATAATCAGGCTTAAGTTCGTCAATGACTTTGAGGAGTATCATCGTAAAGCCGTAAACCGCGTTCACCACTTCACCATCTTTAGTCGTTAAGGGTGGGAGAGCGTGATAAGCCCTATGAACGACGGCATTGCCGTCAAAAATAACAAAACGCGGTTTCTTAGCCATACCTAAATTTTACCACCGCAAAGGGCTATTTACAGCAAAGGATTTAACAATTATTTCAAGTATCCTTTTAACTTTTTCCCTTCACGGTGCTTTTTGATCTTTTGAAGAGCCTTGGCTTCAATCTGCCTGATTCTTTCCCTGGTAACCCCGAACTCATTGCCGGTCTCCTCTAGGGTGTGGGCGCGGCCGTCATCAAGTCCGAATCTCATTCTGATAATCTTTTGCTCTCTGGGAGAAAGAAAGCCTAAGACTTCAACGATGTGTTCTTTCAAGAGCTCGGCTGTCGCTTCCTCTTCCGGAGTTTTGGATTCGGTATCGGCCACAAAATCAGCAAGAACCGAATCCTCTTCTTCGCCGATAGGCGCTTCCAAAGGAACAGTATCCTGATTGATCTTTAAAATATAATTAACTTTCGAGACATCCATTTTCATTTCAGCCGCCAGTTCTTCCGGCAAAGGTTCTCTCCCAAGTTCCTGCACCAGATTTCTCTGAGTTCTTATTAGCTTATTGATAGTCTCAACCATATGGACCGGGATTCGAATGGTCCTTGCCTGGTCGGCAATGGCTCTTGTTACCGCCTGCCTAATCCACCAAGTAGCATAAGTCGAAAACTTATAACCCTTTTTGTAGTCGAATTTCTCAACCGCTCTTAGAAGCCCGATATTTCCCTCTTCAATCAAGTCCAGGAGATCAAGATTGCGGCCGACATATTTTTTGGCGATAGAAACGACAAGTCGGAGATTGGCTTCTGCCAGTTGTTTTTTGGCTTGCTTATCCCCTTTTTCGATTCTTTTGGCATAAGCGACTTCTTCTTCTTGAGTAAGCAGCTGGATTTTTCCGATTTCTTTAAGATAAGTCCTAATTGAATCATCCATCTCGCTTCCGGTCTCAACCACTTTTTCTACATCGTCATCATCTTCCCCCCAAATCATATCTTCTTTTTTGTCGATTACTTCAATGCCCTCATCAAGGAAGGAAGCATAAAGTTCGTCTAGCTTATCGATGTCATTTTCCATTTCGGGGAAGGTTGTCAAAATCTCTTCTTGAGTAACAAAACCCCGATCCTTCCCCTTTTTTATAAGAGTTGAAGCTTCCACTTCGACGTCACCGTCTCCTCCGTCGACTATGACCGGTCTTTCTTTCTTAACTTTCGGTTTTTTCACCTCTTTTACTTGGGCTTTTTCTTTCTTTATTAGCTTTGCTTTTGACGCAGTTTCAGTTTTTTTAATAGTTTTAACTTTTGGACTAGTTTTGGTTTTTAGGTCTACTTTTGTTTTTGAAACATTCTTAGCTTTAGGGATAGCTTTGGCTTTTGTGACAACCTTAACCTTCTTTATGATTTTCTTTTTTTCCTCTTTTTTAGCCATAATTTTAGTTAATCTCCTGTTCTTTAATAATTGTATTTAATTTCGTCAGAAGTTCTTTGTGAATTTTAATGTCTTTTTTCTCCGTTTCTACCATTTTCTTCTCAATTTCCTTCTTCTCCTCGCCTAGTCTGATGCTTTTTAATCTCTTAAGACAGAAAATAATTTCTTCTTCCAAATCTTCATTTGTGAAGTCGGCAAATTCTTCCTCAATTTTAAGCTCGATAATATTCAAAATATTCTTGGCTTCCTTAGTCAGCTCTTTTTTGAAGCCTTTTTTATACTCTTTTATCTTGCCTACAATTTCTTTTACCAGATCGTTCTTGAGGTATCGGGACTTTAAATTTCTAAGAATATAATTTCTAAAATCAGGAAAGACAGCGGCAAATCCCGCAATTCTTTCTTCCAAAAGGAGACCGATATCAGCTTTTTCTTTTGGTGTTGGCTTTTCTCTATCGGGCAAATTAGCGGCGTTCTTACTTCTATCTAGGGCCTCTTTTAAAATTTGTTCGCTTGTGCCAAGATCGAGGGAAAGTTTTTTTAAATAATGTTCCTGTTCAATTTCTTCAGGAATCCTTTTTATAACCCCCAGTAGCTCTTTGGCAATCTCTTTTTTCCCTAGCGCCGTTTCCCGATTATGTTTAGAAAAGCTCTTGTCAAAAAGATAATCTATCACATACTTTGCCCTTTTGCAAGCATAAGCCCAGATTTTTTTATCCTTTAGGGCGGC
Organism: Patescibacteria group bacterium; assembly: GCA_023473595.1. Classification (GTDB taxonomy): domain Bacteria; phylum Patescibacteriota; class CPR2; order UBA1875; family JAMCYV01; genus JAMCYV01. The sequence goes on from JAMCYV010000010.1 coordinate 15,773, forward strand.
ATCAGCCGGATCTTTTCCTTCCGGGATCTCAATAACCTTCAGATTAAATCCCATTTTCATGGCTTCATCGATTGCTCTTTTAGTGGCTTCACTTCCGGCCGAATCGATATCGAATGCCAACTTTAAATTGCTGGTGAATCTTTTTAAAAGATTTAGTTGATGTTCAGTAAGAGCGGTTCCTGAAGTGGCAATGGCGTTTTTAACTCCGACCTGGTGAGAAGCGACTACGTCCATGTTGCCCTCGACAATGATAGCGTGGTCGAGCTTCCTTATGGCGCTTTTGGCCTTATCCATCCCAAAAAGGATGTTTGATTTGTGATAAATCTCTGTTTCAGGGGTATTCAAATACTTCGGCAAGGAATCGTCTAAGACTCTGGCCGAGAAGCCGACGATGCTTCCGGAATGATCGGAGATCGGAAAAGTAATCCTCTCTATAAACTGGTTTACAACTTTGCTGTCTTTTACTTTGCCGACACCGGCGGCCGCGATCTCCTGGTCTGAAAAACCGATCTTTCTTAGGTCATCCAAAAGAGTGTTATTTCTGTAAGGAGCAAAACCGATTCGAAAATCCTTAATTATTTCAGTAGTTAATTTACGTTTTTTAAGGTAATCCAAAGCTGCCTCTCCTTCTTTGGAAAAGAGCATTTTCTCAAAATACTCGCTGGCCATTTCATTAATCTCAAAAAGCTTTGCTTTTCTTTCTTTGTCTTTTCCATAGTTTTCACTTTGTTTTTGAAGAGTAACGCCGGCTTTCTCGGCTAAGATTTTAAGGACGCTTGGGAAATCTAGACCTTCCATTTTCATTACAAAAGAAAAGACATCGCCGCCTTCATTGCAGCCGAAGCAATGCCAAATCTGCTTTTCAGCTGAAACCATGAAAGAGGGGGTTTTTTCAGTATGGAAAGGGCAGCAGGCCTTAAAATTTCTGCCCGACTGCTTCAAAGGCAGGTAGCCGTTTACGACTTCCACAATATCCAATTTTTCTTTAATTTGCTCCAGCTCGTTCATGTTTTAAGATAGTAATAGGTAAACTTTGGTTCAAATTTATTTTTTATGAAGAGATTTCTTGATCCCAAGTTAAATTCATAAATCCTAGCATTTATAAGATTTATTTTATTTTTTTTAGCGAAACCAATACATTCATTAATTAATTTAGTGGCGATTCCATTATTTCTGAACCCCTCTTTTACTACTAGGTCAGTAATATAGATTTCCTTTTTTTCATTATAAAAACGAGGAGTTTTTTGAATACCTGCACTTATTGTACCAACTATTTCATTGCTAATTTCTGCAACAAAGAATCTTTTATTATCCTTATTTATAAATTTTGAAAAAACCCTTTTAAAATTTGTTTTCTGTAAATTTTCCCAGTTTAATAAACTAGGTTCTTTTTGAACATGGTTCATAAACATTGAAAGAAGTAATTCTTTGACTTGACAGAAATCTTTCTCCTCAATTTGACGTATAGTAATCTTAGAATTCATAATTTTTCTTTAATTTGCTCTAATTCGTTCATCTAACTCTTTTTTAAAATTATCTATCAAATCATTAAATATTTCTTTTGTCGACTGACAGCAAAGCGGGCGGTTTATAAGCTTCTCTTCGGTAGTAATAAAATGCTCAAAGGATTCCCTTATCTCTTCCCCCAGTCCGTCAGAGATCGCTTGGAAAAGGTTATAGCTTATAAGGGGAAACATATAATCAAGGTCTGTAAAGACAGCAAGATCTTTTGATTTCTTATAAGGTTCATTGTCGCCCAAAGCCCAGTTGTCATGGATAGAAATTAATTCTACTACTTTCTCTTTTTTTTCTGTAGGGAGGTCAAAGGATTGCAGAATTTTTTTGGCGATTTTAGCCCCTTTTATCATATGATCTCTTTTTATTTCAGCGTCTTTGACATTTGGCGCTTTCTCTTCTATTCCAGTATAGCCAATATCATGAAGGATGATTAAAGGGATAAATACCTCTTCATCGAGCTTTTCATTTTTAATAACCTTTTGGGCTACTTTAAGCATCCATTCAATTTGGGGAATGTCAAAAACTCGCCCGTCTTCATAATGTGGCTTTGCCACCTTCCACATTTTTTGGTAGATTGATTTGAGTTTTGTCATTAAAAGTTATATTCTTTTCCTAATTCTAGAACTTCAAAATTAATTCCTTTTTCAGGCAAAACAGCCTTGGGTGATTGAGACCAGCTTGGGTCAATGACCGGACCATCATGAACTGGGAAGCAATGTTTGGGCCTTAGAGCAATCGCATAATCAATGGCTTCTCTGGCTCTGACCCACGGGCCTAGTAAAGGCAAGGCCAAAATATCAATAGGCTTGTCTATCACTGTTAATTTGTCACTCGGATAAAAGAACTTACCAATGAGGTATCCAGTAGCCTTTACAGGAGGAAAAATTGGATATACTGGCTCGTGATATTCGCCGAAAGCTTCTATAGTTGACCCTTTAATTTCCATTTTCTGGCCATTCTCTAAAAGCTCAAAGGTTATCCCTTCTTTCTTTAGTTCCTCCCCAACTTCCTGATTGGTAAAGATTCTAATATTAGAATTATTTTTTAAAGTGGCTTTAATGTTTTCTAGATTAAAATGATCTGGATGAATATGGGTCAGGAGAAGAACATCAAGGTCTTGCAAGTTATTTTGAGCAGTTGAAAACTTTCCGGGATCAATTAAAATTCGAACCTTACCTTCTTCAATTAGCATACAACAATGGGCAAATTTAGTAATTTTCATTTAAATAATTAATTGCATTGCCATATATCGGGTCTCAATTTCATTAAGCTGCGGTACATGGCGGAGAGGGGGAGATTCGAACTCCCGATACCCTTGCGGATATACTGCCTTTCCAAGGCAGCGCACTAGTCCACTATGCGACCTCTCCTAAATTATATTTCTGCAAAATCTCTTTTGCCAGCAAATTTTAACATTTTAAACTCAATAAATAAATACTTTAAGTCCCAGTTGCCATAGACCAAAATTTGGTCTATGGCAGTTTTTTAATGATTGATTCAAACTCGTCAAAAAAAGCAAACTTCTTATCTAAGAGATAAAATGTTTTTGTTGGGGTTAGTTTTTTGTCTAAAAGTCCTACAGCTGTTAATCTTCTCAATTCATTCATCGTTGTTGTTCGTGGCAATTTCGTTTTATCCGCAACCTCGAGTTCGTAAAATGAAGTATTATTATTGCTAAAGAAAAGCTTTAGGATCTTTACTCTCGCTTTTGAATTAAATATTATCGATAAGTTTTTATCTTTACTCATAAAATAATCATAGACCAAATTTTGGTCTATGACAACATTAAATATTTTTTAATATGTTATTGGAAATACTTCTCTGGGTTAACTAAAAGATCGAATTTTTCAGGGTTCTCGACAACCTGCTGGTAAAGAGGTTTTGCTGAATCAATATCAAACTTTGATTGAAATTCTTCTGGTTGGGAGATCTTTGGTTCAAATGGAATTTCATAATTTTTGTTTTTAACAAATTCGCCGCCAAGCAGTTCGTAGATGCAGCCGCCAGATAGTTTTTCTAAGGGTTTGTAAATAGACTTAAAGGTTGAATCGGTAACATTTGCCATCACCAAGGTCTCTGTCCCTGGGTTTATCGTAATATGGCCGTAACCAGGGGGGATGAGGACCTTGTCTCCAGGATTAGCTTCGATAATTTTATAATCGACAACTTTAGCATCTTCAACTTTCTGAATAAGATAATGGGCTTTCCCGAAAATTACTTCATAGATTTCAGGAAAAGTTACTTTGGTTCTTACTTTAAAAGGATGATAATGGCCGACAGTCTTAATATATTCTTGACCAATCGTTCCGTCTAGAGCAACCGTTATGTCATAGCGGAGGTTTCTTTCTCCTAATTTCTTTAAACCTTCAGGAAAACCAACGCCTCGGAACATAGAGTAGGCGATTTCAGGTCCGGCAAGCTCTGAACCAGGCATTAAGACTTTCCTAAAATCTTCTAACCGGCGGAAATCAGGTTCGGGAAGTTCAAACCCTTCTTTGCCTTTTATAACCTCTCCGTTTAAAAGTATCGGCAGGCCGCATTTTTCTTCCAAATCGATCATATAGGTATTTTAGCAGTTATTTTAAAAGATTTACTATATTTTAAACTAAATACAGTGAAGGCCAACTCGAAGAGTTGGCCTTTTGTTTTCTATGCGGTGAGCGAACCCATCGTTTTCGTTCACCGCATTAGGGCAGCCGCCTTACTTATTTTCCCGCCTTTTTCTGTTAGCGAGGTTCCTTTCTGACAGCTAGCCAAGAGAAGTGCCGATGTCCTAGGGTAATCGGCAACTTCCCTTTAGAGGGATGTCCCCCTAAGATAGCAGGGGTTGCCGTACAGGGAAAGGTAGCTGGACAATAATGGACATTGTCACTTACACTTTGGCAACCCCTTGCGGAGAGAGGAGGATTCGAACCCCCGAAAAACGGGTTTAGAAGCCCGTCGCCTTGAGCCGCTCGGCCATCTCTCCAACGACTTTCTCGCCTTACAGAAACGGAATTGTTCTGACTGCCTAGGCGGGGCAAGTCACTTGTTACATTGGTGGCTTAGGCGACCAGGTCCACCACATCCGGTTATAATCCCACCAGAGGTGAGTGCTTACCTGGTATATTGCATAACCGCCTGCCAGAATCAGAAGAGCAATAAGAGTCATGCCTCTGGCCCTGGTTGCCTTCTTTGTTCGGGCGAAAAAGAACGCCCAAACGGTTAGGAGGATTATCGAGACTTTAATCCATAGATTGGTAATCGGATCCTCCTTGAGGCAAATTGCTCCCATAGTCTACTCCTTCCTTAGAAGAGACCGTGCCTTATAGCCAATGTACAAGGCACTTACTGTGACTGCTCCTGCGTAGATTAACAAATAGATTATCATAGTAATCCTCTTTCTCAGGATGTCCACCGAATTAAAGACAAGAAAATTTATCTTCAATTCAGTGGACATTTAATTTTTCAACGTTCAAAACTAAGGGCAATGATACCATAAGAATTAAAAAAAGTCAAGCATGGTTAAGCATAGCTTTATTTTGGCTTAAAGATATGCTAAATTGTCCTTATGGCAAAGAAAAGAATATTTTCAGGGATCCAGCCCTCGGGGAATCTGCATATCGGTAATTACCTTGGGGCGATCAAAAACTGGGTTGAGTTACAAGATAATTACGAAAGCATTTTTTGCATTGTTGACCTTCACGCGATTACTGTGCCTAAAGAAGCAAATGAACTTAAAAAGAACATCAAAGAGTTGGCCAAAGTTTATATTGCAGCCGGCATAAACCCTAAAAAATCAACAATTTTCGTTCAATCCGACCGTCCGGAGCACTCGGAACTAGCCTGGATTTTGAATTGCTATACTTCTTTAGGTGAACTTTCCCGAATGACGCAGTTTAAAGATAAGGCAGGTCTAATTCCGGGTAGACTGGGCAGTTTACCAGACACAAGAAATTTATCTGCATATACCAGAGAGCAATTAGAATTTATTATCCGAGATATTGAGGCTGAATGGGAAGAGTCGGATACTTTTCGTAATTCAAATAGAAGAAAGGAAGAATCTGTTACTGCAGGCCTTTTCGACTATCCAGTTCTTATGGCGGCGGATATTCTCCTTTATGATACGGAGCTTGTACCGGTTGGGGAGGACCAGAAACAGCACGTTGAGTTTACTCGAGATATCGCCGAGCGATTTAATAAAAAATATGGACAGACATTTGTCGTACCAAAGCCGGATATTCGAGAAGCCGGAGCACGGATTATGGGCTTAGATGACCCTGCGAAAAAGATGTCGAAAACAGCTCCTAGCGAATATAACTGGATCTCACTTCGAGAAAAACCGGAGGATATAAGGAAAAAAATTGCTAAAGCTGTTACCGATTCAGGTAATGAAGTTAAATTTGATAAAGACAAAAAATCAGCGGTCGCTAATTTATTGACTATTTATAGTCTTTTTTCAGGTAAAAGTATGACAGAGATCGAAAAGATGTATGCCGGCAAAGGGTATGGTGACTTCAAAAAAGATCTGGCCGAGGTTATTATTGCCGGTTTGAAACCGATCCAAGACAAACTATCCGAACTAGATAAAAACCCTGATTATATTGAAAAAATCTTAAAAGAAGGCGCCGAAAGAATTCGGCCGATCGCCCAAAAGACCTTGGCGGAGGTTAAAAGTAAGGTTGGGTTAGGATAGAGAAAGAGATTCCTCGGCAAGCCCGGAATGACAACTATAATTCCTCTGTCATACCGGGCTTGATCCAGAATTCTTCACTTGTCATCCCAAACTTGATTTGGGATCCAGCGGATATAGATTCTGAATCAAGTTCAGAAAGACATTTAAATGTTATATATAAATATAGTGGTCGCTGGAAAAGTGACTAAGTTCTTATAAATTTTAAGAGTTCTAAAGTTTTTTCTTTCAGAAGCTCTTTATTTTTGGCTTTGACATTTAACCTTATTGCGGGTTCAGTATTGGAAGTTCTCAAATTAAACCACCAGTCGCCGAAATCGCAAGTAAGACCGTCAAGGAAATCCTGCTTTCCTTTTTTATACCTATCTTTCATTTTTCTAATAAGCTCTTCGGCTCTTGCAAACTTAGTATTTATCTCTCCGCTTTCATAGAAGACTCTGTAAGAGTTAACGAGCCTTGAGATTTTTCTTCCATCCTTTGAGAGCAAATGCAAGACTAAGAGACTTGTGATAATCCCGCTGTCAGCATAGAAATTATCTCTATAGTAATAATGGCCACTAAGCTCGCAGCCAAAGGCAGCATTATTCTCCCTCATTACTTCTTTGATATTGGCATGGCCGACTTTGCTTCGGATTCCTATCGCTTTGTGTTTATTAAGGACGACCGGAATGATCTTATCCGACCGGACGTCGTAAACAATGATTTCTTTTGGGTTTTTGCCCAGAATATAGTCTGCGATAAGAGCAGCGATCAAAGACGGAGAAATCTGCTCGCCTTTTTCATCTACAAAGATTACTCGGTCGGCATCTCCGTCAAAAGCCAGACCCAAATCCGCTTTTTTTTTAATGACCTTTTCTTTCAAATTCTTTAGATTATCTTCTTCTGCAGGGTTCGGCTCGTGGTTGGGGAAGCTTCCGTCTATCTCAAAATACATTGGGGTGACTTGGAAGGGCAAAGATTTAAAGACTTCGGGAATCATCTTTCCTGCCATTCCATTTCCGGCGTCGATTATGACTTTCAAAGGCTTTAAGGCTTTAATATCAATAAATCTTAAAACATAATCTGCAAAGTCTTTGTAAATATCTTTCTCTTCCAAGTAGCCTTTGACATCTGATTCTAAAAAGTCGCCTTTTTCAATAATCTCTTTTAAAGTGAACATTCCTTCAGCCTCCCCAAAAGGCTTAGCGTTTTCCTTGCAGAATTTGACGCCGTTCCATTCTTTAGGATTGTGCGAGGCGGTGAACATGGCTCCGCCATCGAGTTTGAAATAACCGACGGCAAAGTAAAGCATGTCAGTTGAGACAAGACCGATATTTAAGACGTTCACTCCTGATTCAATTAGTCCTTTTATAAATAAGTCAGCCAGGGCCGGCGAAGAGATTCGTCCGTCATGGCCAATGGCGACTCTCTCAGGACCCGTAGCTTTTGCGAATGCTTTCCCTAGCTGGTAGGCATCGCCCTCATCCCAATCCGCGCCGTAAATTCCCCGGATATCGTAATTTTTGAAGATATCGTAATTGATGTGCCCTCCTATCTTTATTCAATTATAGCAAATAGATCAGGCGAGGGCTTTCTCTATGATCCCTCTTTCATCCCAAGGAGTCTGGATCCCTTTTATAAGCCTAAACTTTTGGTGGCCGATTCCGGAGACAACGATTGTATCTCCAGTTTCGGCATTTTTAATAGCTTCTATAATCGCTTTTTCCCTATCTAAAATTTTATAGTAATTCTTGTCTTCCTTTTTGCCGGCTTTCAAAATCCCCGGAGCAATCTCTTCTATGATAGTTTCCGGCTCTTCGCTCCCCGGCTCTTCGTCAGTTAGATATACAATGTCCGCCATCCTGCCGGCTATCTCCCCCATTACCGGTCTTTTTGCCTTGTCTCTGTCTCCGGTAGCGCCAAAAACAGCAATCAAATTTCCTTTGGTAAATTCCCTGACAGTCGAATAAATATTCTCTAAGGCGTCCGGAGTATGGGCATAGTCGATAACGACCGTTCTTCCTCTTCCTCTTACGACTTCCAGCCGCCCGGGGATCCTTCTTACTTTTTCCAAAGCTTTCTTAATCGTCTCCGGTTTTATGTCTTGGGAAAGGCCGACAGCCGTTGCAGCTAAAGCATTGTAGACATTAAAGAGCCCGGTTAATTTGAGATTGAAATCGATGTTTCCTCGATAGCTTATAAGCTTAAAGTTTACGCCGTCTTCTTTTATTTCGATCTCTTTGGCTAAAAGCGAAGCTCTCTTGTTTTTGGTGCTGAAGGAGATATTTAAGTCGGCCCGGTTTTTATTAAATCGACCGTATTGGGGGTCGTCGTGGTTTAAGATAATGAACTTTTTTACTTTAGCTTTTTTGCCCGATCTATCCCTTAGCTTTTTATGAGAGCTTGAAGCAGCATTCTTAAAGAGTCGTTCCTTGGTTTTTACATAATTTTCGAAGGTCTTGTGGTAATCGAGATGGTCGTGGGTAATGTTAGTTAAAACAGCGGCATCGAAAAGGACTCCCCAGACTCTGAATTGGGCAATGCCGTGGGAAGGGACTTCGATAACTGCATAGTCGCATTTGGCATTTACCATTTGGCGAAGGAGCTTTATGGTAGCAAAGCGGCCGGCCATTGTTCTATCGATCTCATTGTCCCATTTCTTCGCCCCGATCTGAAAGTTAGTCGTCGAAGAAAGGCCGACTTTATAACCAGCCTCCTCTAAAATTGCGACTGCCAGGTTGGAAGTTGTCGACTTTCCATTGGTCCCGGTAATCCCGATTGCTTTAATTTTTCGGCCGGGGAATCTATAAATAACATTGGCTATAAAAGCCAAGCAAAAATGATAGAATGGCTGGCCTAATCTAAAAAGTTTTTTGGGGATAATCTTCCTGCCTAAGGCTAATATTTTTTCCATAGTAATAGTCATTCTGGCTTGTCCAGAATCCTTTCATAAAGATCCATTAGATTTGGGTTTTCTTTCTTTATTAATCTTAATTTTTCTTCTCTTTTCATATTTTTTATCTGCTTCTCTCTTATAATCGCTTCTAAAGGAGTTTTAAAGCATTCAAAATAGACTAATTTGTGTATATGATATTTTTCTGTAAAACCTTTAACAACCTCTTTTTTGTGTTGGTAAACCCTCTTTATTAAATCATTTGTCATGCCGGTATAAAGCGTTGGCCTCTGGTTGGCCATTATGTAGGTGTAATATATTTGGCTCTTCATATTCTGTCGCCTGGTTTGTCTGGGATCTTGATTCTGGTCTCTCCCGACTATCATCGGGATCGCCAGAATGACATATCAACGCATAATCTTTCTTACCCTGTTAACTAAAGTAAACATTTTATACCAAAACTGATTTAAAATCAAGTCATAAGCGCCTGGAAACTTGACAACCTCCCCTGTCTCTCCTATTTTTGCAAATCCCATTTTGAATTTGGTGATGCCGGCCCAGGGATGGTTTTCGTCTATGGCCCAGCTAATATTGTCATCCTGGCTTGTCCAGGATCTATTTGATTCTGGTCTCTCCCGATTAGCATCGAGATCGCCAGAATGACTAGTTAGGGGCATTCTTTCAGCCGCAATTCCCCAGAAATCATAGTATTTGCAGTCTCTTTTCTTTGCCTCTTTTATGGCTTCCCATTGGGCTAAGTGGTTCGGCATAAATTCTCTTAAGTCGTTTGAAGAAGCGCCGTGCAGGTAAATGGTGGTGTCATTATAGAAAAGAATAATAAGAGAAGAGAGCGGTTTTTTTCCTAAATAAACGGTTAGTATTATTAAATTATTGTTTGGACCAAGGATCTCGGCCATCTTTTCATAATATTCCTTGGGATGAGGGCTATAGGTCTTATCTCTTTCCGAAATTTCCAACGAAAGCTTATAAAAATCATCAACCTCTTCCTTGGAATAACCGGACTTTACTGTTAAGCCTTTCTTTTCAGCCAAGCGGGTATTGTAGCGGTGTTTGGATTTCATCCCTGCTAAAAGCTCTTCTTCTGTTTTGGTTAAATCTAAGACAAGGGTTTGTTTTGGTGAGTATTGCTGGGAAAGCGGCGAATATTTATTAACTTTTTTTAAATTTTCTGATTCTAGAGCTTGGCTAGGTTCGATTCTGGTAAAAATTAACGATTTGTCTTTTGAAAAGTTGTTTACTGTTAATTGTTTACTGTTTACTGAAACTGGTCCTTTTGGGCAGAAAAAGTAACTTTTTCCCTTCAAGAGCTTTCCCTTATAAAAAAAACTGCCGTCTAACTCTATCACTTCTCGGCCAACGGCTTCCTGAAAATCAGCCCAAGCTCTAGATTGAAAGATATTGTTCTCTTTAGAATAAAGATTTTTCATATCCATATAGCTTATTTTAGCATAGAAGCATCTGCTTAAAAATCTAAAAGGCGAACAAAATGTCCGCCTTTTAATAGGAAAAATACCAGGGGTCTGCGCCTTTTCCTTCTTCTCTGGCTTTCTTTGGCGGTGTGTACTCAGGTGGAACAACAATCCTAAGTTTGGTTAACCAAAAGTCCGCCAGTAACTCAAAGGCTCTATTGAAACGTCCATAGGTCTCATCATAAAGACCTTGGAAAAATAACCTCGACCCCTTTTTGCCTATAGCTTTAAGCTTATCAATGGAATCCATGCCTTGTAGCGAAACGTCGAATCGGCCTTCTTGCAGCCTGATTTCTTCTGAAGTTTTAGGCTTTAGCCCCATCTGATAGTAAGATAGCCACTCAAACTCCAGCTCATAGTTAGGCCTGTCTTCGGAAGACATTATGCCATCTTCCAAGGCGATGAAGCTAAACCCAGCGAGCATTGATTTAAGGTCATCTAGAAATATATTGCTCCGGGGGTTTTTTGCGTCCAGGTAAAACGAAAAGCCGGAATGGTAAAGACCTATCTTTGGCTTGATATGGCCACCACAAGAATAGTCGCTTATAAAGAAAGGCAGGGAATTCAGCTTTACTATGAGAGATCGAATATTCCTGTCAACTCCCAGCATTATCTCTTCTACCTGCTCCTTATTTGGGCAGGCTTTCATAGATAGTTTAATAAGCATTTTCAGCCTCCCAAGGTGCGAGCAATAACAGTAATTTAGCAGTTTAGCATTTTTTAGCTTATAAATCAAGACCTCGATATTTGGTAGGATCTTTTTTATAATCAAGATATGAAATCGGTTAAAATCTTAGCTATCGAGACAAGTTGCGATGAGACGGCGGCAGCAATTTCGAAAAACAATCAAATTCTTTCCAGCGTTGTTACCTCGCAAATAGAAACCCACAAAGGTTATGGCGGAGTGGTGCCGGAACTGGCGGCGAGAATGCATATTGAAGCCATTATTCCCGTTATCGACAAAGCTTTAAGAGACGCCAAAACTAATTGGGATGAGATTGATGCCATTGCCGTTACCCAAGGGCCTGGCCTTCTAGGCTCGCTTCTTATAGGGGTTAATACGGCCAAAAGTTTGGCTTATTTAAAGAAAAAACCGATTATCGCGATCAATCATATCGAAGGGCATATATACGCGAATTTCATTCGCGAAATTCCAAATTCCAAATTCCAAATTCCAAAATTCCCGTTGATTGCTTTGGTAGTTTCTGGCGGGCATACCAGCCTAATTTATATGAAAGACCATTTAACTTATAAAGTAGTCGGCCAAACGATAGATGATGCTGCCGGGGAGGCTTTTGACAAAGTTGCCAAAGTTTTGGGGCTTGGCTACCCTGGAGGGCCGATCATAAGCAAACTAGCCGAAAAAGGTAATGAGAAAGCTTTCGATTTTCCTAGAATCGATCTCACTCCCCCGCCTCAAAGGGACGATAGGGGATACCTTGTCCAGCCAACACCAAGCTTAAATTTTAGTTTTTCCGGACTTAAAACAGCAGTAATTAACGAAGTACGAAAGCTAAGTATTAGTGATAAACGATCAGCGACCCAACTTCGTCCTTCGGACTCCGCCGGGCGAGTAAGCGATAAGCTGAAGGCCGATGTTTGCGCTTCTTTTCAAAAAGCCGTTATTGATGTTTTAATCAGAAATTCTGCGACCGCTATAAAAATGTATAAACCCAAGTCCTTCCTTCTTTCCGGAGGGGTTGCAGCTAACTTAGAATTGAAAAAACAACTTAAGGGCTATTTGGCGAAAGAAAAAGTTAAGTTTTGTGTCCCAGAACCGGCGCTTTGCACTGACAATGCTGCGATGATCGCTGTCGCTGGCTACTGGCATTACTTAAAAAGGGATTTTACAGTTGCTGATGCCTTAGAAGCCGACCCAAACATAAAACTTTAAGTTTAGTCTTAAAAAATCAAGCATTTTCTGCTATAATCAGACTAATACGAACGAACTAATATGAACGAAAAACCAAAAACTTATGACTTTAAAGAGCGCGAGGAACATTGGCGCAAATTTTGGGAAGAAAAAGATGTTTACCGGTTCGACGAGGACTCAAAAAAGCCGATCTATTCAGTAGATACACCTCCTCCTTATGTTTCGGCCGAGCATCTGCACACCGGACATATTATGAGTTATAGCCAGGCAGAATTTATCGTCCGCTTCAAGAGGATGCAGGGCTTTAACGTCTATTATCCAATGGGATTTGATGACAATGGTCTTCCCACCGAAAGATTCGTTGAGCAAAAATATGAAATCGATAAGTCAAAGATAACTAGGAAAGAATTTGTTGAGCTTTGTTTGAAAGAAACAAAGCTCGGTTCCCAGAACTATCGAGATTTATGGCGGTCGCTTGGAATTTCAGTCGATTGGTCAAAAACCTACAGCACCATTAATAAGCTTAGTCAAAAAATCGCCCAGTGGTCTTTTCTTGATTTATATAAAAAAGGGAAGATTTATAAAACAAAAATGCCGACTCTTTGGTGTGTTCATTGCCAGACAGCCATTGCCCAAGCCGATCTTGAAGCCGAAGAGCGCAAGAGCAAACTTAATTACATAGAGGTTGAAGTAGAAAATGGTGAAAAGCTTACTTTTGCCACGACCCGGCCAGAGCTTTTACCAGCATGTATGGGGATCTCTGTTCACCCAGATGACAAAAGATATAAGCGCCTTATAGGCAAAAAAGCTAAATTACCTCTAATCGGTAGAGAAGTTTTGATCTTTGGCGACGAGACAGTTGATCCTAAATTCGGCACAGGAGCCGCTTATTTCTGCTCTTATGGAGGTGCCGAGGATATAGAGTGGCTTCATCGCCACCCTGAAGTTGAGTCTTTCCATATTTTAGGCCCCAATGGCCGATTCAATGAGCTAGGCGGGAAGTATGCTGGACTTAAGGTTTCGGAAGCGAGAGAGAAGATTCTGGCTGATCTTAAAACGAGCGGCGCTCTTGTTAAACAGGAAGAGATAGAAAATGTTACCTATGTCCATGAACGTTGCGGTACGGATGTCGAGTATATCTCTACCGAACAGTGGTTTATTAAGATCGTGGAAGCGAAAGATGAATTCTTAAAGCGAGGAAAAGAATTAAACTGGTTTCCCAAGAAAATGTATCGCATATACGAAGATTGGGTTAAATCCTTGAAATGGGACTGGTGCATCTCCCGCCAAAGATACTATGGCGTGCCTTTTCCGGTCTGGTATTGCGCTGACTGCAGAGAGATAATTTTACCCGACAAAAATGATTTACCGGTCGACCCCACGGCTGATAAACCTAAAAAAGGGTGTTTAAAATGCAAATCAAGCAAAATTAAGCCTGAAACCGATGTCTTTGACACCTGGATGACATCATCTTTAACACCATTAATCGGATTGCGATTGGTCAAAGAAGACCTTTGGGAAAAGTTATATCCAGAAAACCTGCGACCGCAGGCTTTTGAGATAATTAGAACCTGGCTTTTCTATACCGTGGTAAAATCGTATTACCATTTCAAAGGTTTACCCTTTAAGGACGTTATGATTTCTGGGCATGGTTTAGACGAAAAAGGAAGGAAGATTTCCAAAAGACTAGGGAACTATATAATTCCGGATCGAATTATTGAACAGTTTGGAGCTGACGCACTTCGTTATTGGGCTACTGGAGCCAAATTGGGCGGAAATATGCGCTGGAACGAAGACGAGGTTAAAAAGGGCAAGAGAACGGTTACGAAGCTTTGGAATGCCGCTCGATTTGTTTTTGACACAGTTGGTTCGGCTATTCCTGCTACAGTACCTGCTCTTGAAGAGGCGGATCTCTGGCTGCTTCACAATTTGAACAAGACGGTCCACGAGGCGACAGCATATTTTGAGGCCTATGAATATTCTTTAGCACGAAATGAAATAGACGATTTTTTTTGGAAGATTTTTACCGATTACTATATTGAATTTGTAAAGCATCGAGTTTATGGTGAGGATAAAAAGAGTAAAGAGGTGGCCGCTTATACTCTTTATAATGCAATTTTAACACTTGTTAAGCTTTATGCGCCAATTATGCCTTTTATTACCGAAGAGATTTATCAGGAGTTCTTTAAAGAAAGAAGTAAAACAGAAAGCATCCATCTTTCTAATTGGCCAGAAACGGTAAAGGAATGGCATTATCCGGAAAAAAAACACAGAGAATTTCAAAAGGTTTTAAGTGTTATTGACGCGGTGCGAGCATATAAAACTCAAAATGGTATTTCGTTAGGCAAAGAGATCGAAGGTTTCACGACAAACAAAAAACTAACTTCGGAAGAAAAAGAGTTCATCCAGAAAACCCAGAGAGTAAAAAGAATTACTTGTGCAAAATAGGATTTCACAGCGGGGAATTTACGTATTATAAAAAGAAGCTGATAAACTGTAACGAGGGTGGACCAATCTAAATAGCTTTTGTATTTACTTTTTGGCACCAAAAAGTAACAAAAAGTGCCGACAAAAACAGCTTTTCAAAGTGTCGTTCGTACGCTCACTCAAATTTGCAAAAATCCGACAAGTCCGATACCGGAAAGTATTTTCCCAAATGTTCGTTCGCTTCTCACTCCCTTTGAAAACTGATTGTCGGAGGAAGTAAACTGGGAATTGGGGATAAAAATGTGGATGAGCGTACTTAAAAGGGGATAAGTGCTTAATGTTTCACGAGAAACGATCGGCAATTAAAATAATAAAATTGCAATTTAATTTGTAGGGCGGGTTAGCACCTTGAAAAGTTCCCTCAATTTTTGCCTCATATATGTTTAATTTATAATTCTTAAAATTTTCTTTTAAAACCTTTTTTGCATGTTGTAATCTGTATAATGGTTCTTTGCCAAATATAATAAGCTTACCGTTTGTATCAATTCTTTTAATATCTGTAGCGAAATCGATTAACACCCTTCCGTTTGATTTAAGAACCCTGTCTATTTCAGTAATTATTTTTCTTAGGACTTTCTCAGGAAAAAGGTGTAAAGTTCCAGTGCAGAATACACCATCAAAACTACTATCTTTAAAAGGAAATTTTTTTGTTATGTCAAAATCTTTTATAGTTAATTTGTTTCTGAATTTAGGGGGTGTATAATCTCTTAATTTAACCAATGCAGACTTGTCAATATCAGAAGCAAAAACATGGTCAGCTTTCTTAAGCAATTCGAAATTATAACGACCATCGCCTGCAGCAAGATTCAGCCATTTACCGCTATTTTTAAGCCTTTTAAAAGCTGTAATGTTTCCTTATCGCCCTCTCCCCATATAGAAACATTCCCCGTTACTGAATAATCAATTCCTTCAGTATAAATATATTTATCTTCATTTGGTTTATAAATTTTATTATTATTCATAATTTATCCATGATTCAAGCGATAGCAGATTATTTAATTATTTCTTAGCTCTATAAATCACTTCATTATTATAAAGCCAGAGTAATTCTACTTTAAAACCGACTGATTGTAAAAGGTTTATTTGTTTTGAGAGTGACATTGGTTTATCTTCCTCTTTTACATGCTTTAGTCAGCATTCTAATTCTTTGCCTTTCAGGTTTGATTTGAGATAATTACAATATAATTCCAAAAGGCGCTTGTCTATCAGCTTGGAATCTGTCTTAAAGAAATCTCCGTTTATAAAATAACCGCCTTTTGGCAGAGAGTCATAGATCTTTTTATACAGCTTTTCCTTCTGGATATCGGTGGAATTATGGATAGCAATTGCTGATAAGATTACATGATATTTCTGGTCTGAAAAATCGTAAAAATTAAAATCCTTTTTTAAAAGTTTGATTCTCTCCGTGTATTTAGAAAGGTTTTGTCTAGCTTTCTCAATCATCTTAGGAGAAAAATCAATTCCAGTAACTGCAGAATTTGGATATTTTTCAAGAGCCAGCTTCATTCCATGGCCGGTCCCAGAACCCAAATCCAATATTTGAAGTTTCTTCTCTTTTTTAGTAGGCATAGCTTCTATCAGCAACTGATGTAGTTCGTCGTTTTTAAAAACAACTTTATCGGCTACTGTGTCATAATCGCCTACTGTTTTTGCAAAATGAGTATAAACGGTCATATAAATTATTTACATAAGTATTTTACTATTTATACTTAATAATATAAAGCTCTTATTTAGGATTGAAATTTTGGCTATTTTAAGCTATACTTGAATGGTAAAACTTTTTGGAGAGGTGGCCGAGCGGTTGAAGGCGACAGTCTTGAAAACTGTTATACCGGCAACGGTATCGTGGGTTCGAATCCCACCCTCTCCGCCAGGTTACTTAGCTAATTTACAAGCTATAGCAATAATATTGTATACGGAGAGGTACCCAAGTGGTTGAAGGGGCGGGTTTGCTAAACCTGTAGGTCGGAGTATTTCCGGCGCGGGAGTTCGAATCTCCCCCTCTCCGCCATGGTTCGGCAAGCTCACCATTGCATGAGGTTGACGGACCAAGGAGCAAGGGGAGTGAAAACTCCCGAATTGAAAAAGACCCTAAGACAACTAAAATCAAAAGAAGAGAAAGTGTTCAAAGAAGCCTCTTTATTTATGCAGCATATGAATGCAGTGAGAATCTCCCCCTCTCCGCCAGAAACCAATTTAGATTTTTATGATTCAGTATCAAGAATATTTTTCAGAAAACGGCGATAAGGTCGATAGCTCTAACTTAGCTGTTATTAACCTTGATATAGAGGAATACAAGGTTGCACATCGAAATCTTATTATTGTCTGTCATGACGTATTTATTTTATATAAAGGCGGTATTTTGTTAGTAAAACGAAAGAATTACCCAGACAAAGGCATCTACTGGCCAATTGGAGGAAGAATTAAAAAAGGGATAACAACCGAAGAATCATTAAAACAAAAAGCAATGGAAGAATGTAACCTTTGCTTGGATAATATTACTTATATAGGGACATCCCGAACTGTTTTTAAAACAGATCCCTTTGGGCATGGTAGAGGGACAGATACGATTAACCTTATTTACACTGCCAAAGGGACGGGAGATCTAATACTTAATGAGTCACACAGTGAGCCAATCATTGTCACTAAGGCTAATTATAAAAAAATACGCGATAGTTTACACCCTTTTACGCAAGATATTTTAGATCAATTGTTTAAAATTAAAGGGAAGAAACTGCTAATAACTAAAACTTAATATCAAATTTTTCTATTAGTTCTTTTTCGCCGGAGATCTGGTCGGCAAGAACAAAGTGAACATATTTATCCAGGCCATAAGTCTCTGTAAGAAGTTTTATTACTCCCTGTACGTCAAGAGGGGTAATCCAAACACTATTCTGAATTTTTTTAAATCCTAGCTCCATTAGCTTCCCCCTAAAGTTTTCTCTCAAGTTCTTATGGTGTTCCGGAATATCAAAGACAACTATCCGCCATTTGCCATCCCATCTTGGCTTTTCGTTAATATAAGCTTTAAAAATCCTGACTTTGCCTTTGGGTGTCAACCTATAGACAGCTTTGTCGTCGATTTTAACCTCTTCGACGCAACCAGTATGTTTTAGTCTATTAAGAGTACAAATGACCGAATGCTTGTTGTGCTTTTCAAGAATTTCATGCATTTTTCCATCTTTTGGCAAGCCGTCGTAAAAAACATCGGCCATATCCTTTATGACTAAAAGGATCTTTTCCGCTAAGGAACTTTCAGTTTTCATGGTCACCCTCCTTTAAGTGCTAACAATTATATTATTATTCACTTTTTCTGTGACCGCAAGTATTTTGTTTTAAAATGTCAAGAGTTTTATATAAAATAGCGGTGGTAGCCCAGGAATTGATTATTCCTTGATTGCCCGCATTAGTTCCTGAATGGTTGTGACCCCTTGAGAGACTTTAATGAGGCCGTCCTGCTCCATGGTCATCATGCCGTTTTCGATGGCTAATTGCTGAAGATTATAAATTGGCATTTTAGCAATTATCGCTCTTTGAAGTTCAGGAGTGATGCCTAGGAGTTCAAAAATACCGACTCTTCCTTGATAACCAATATGATTGCATTTCTCGCATCCCTCTCCCTTGAAAAATTCCATTTTGATATCCTGCTGTTTTTCCGCCGGAAAAGTCTTTAAAATCCGATTGATTTCTTGATTTTCAATTTCTGTCGGAGTGTAGCTTGTCTTGCAATGGATGCATACTCTCCTTACTAGCCTCTGAGCGACAATTAGATTTAAGACTGTCGTTATCGTGGCCGGGTCGCTCGAAAGGTCAGCTAACCTAACTATGGAAGTGATAGCGTTGTTGGCGTGAAGGGTAGAAATAACCAAATGCCCGGTCAAAGCTGCTTGAAGGGCAGTTTCAGCGGTTTCTTTGTCTCTAATTTCTCCAACCATGATAATGTCCGGGTCTTCTCTAAGAACTGCCTTCAAGCGGTCGGCGAAACTTTCCCCTTCATTTATTTGGCTTTGGACAACTCCTGTTAAAGCATACTCAATAGGATCTTCTAAAGTAACAATCTTCACCTCTGGAGTATTTAATTTATTAAGCATTGCATAGATGGTTGAGGTTTTGCCTGAACCGGTCGGTCCGACAACCAGAATCATCCCGTGAGGCCTGGCCAAAGATTCATTTATGATATGAAACTTCTCATCTAAGATTCCAAGGTTCTTAAGATCAAGCATGCTGGCCCTCGTATTAAAAATTCTAATCACGATATCGTCGCCATATAAAGATGGCAAAGTTTCAATTCGGATGCTTAGTTCCCCGCTTTCGGAGATGACTTCAAAGCGTCCCTTTTGGGGAAAATTTGCTCCTAGCTTGACGCCGCTTTTAAGCTCGATCTGGGAAAGAAGAACTTTAAATCTTTCATTGTCTAACCTGGCGATTTCATGCAGGAGGCCGTCTATTCGAAAGCGGATCAAAGCGTCTTTTTCCTGGGGCTCTATGTGGACATCTGAAGAATTGGCGCTGACCGCCGAAAAAAGTATTAGCTTCAAAAGTTCCTGGATTGGCGCTGTCTGAAGCCTTTGATTTAGTTCTTCAAAAGAAGCAACCTTAATATCTAGACTTATAGTATTATCTCTTTTATCTAGCTCGATTTTAGTAATGTTTTGGTATTTGCTTAAAAGCTCATTGAAACTCGGTTCGGAAATTAAGGCTAACTCGATATTTTTGAAATGACTTTTTAGAGATTCAAATAAATCGTTTAAGAATTCGCTGTGAGGATTTAAGCTTCCTAGTATTAAATGTGGTCCTTTTGAGTGAAGGGGGATCGTTTTATATTGTTCAACTTCTTCTTTAGAAAAAAGAGCTAGAGTATCAGAGGGAATTTCCAATTTCCTGGCGTCAAAATATTTAACTCCCATTTCGAAAGCCCGATCCCGAATAACTCTTTCCTGTCCGTCGCGATATAACTCTTGCGTTTTGGCCTGAGCGTTTTTCTGATTATTTTGGTCTAACATAACTCAATAATAACATAAGTGAGTAGACTTGAAGAGATCTTACAGATACTAAAATAGTTATACTTTTAATTTTGTTTACTTAGCATTTTAATACTAATTGCAACTGTTTTATCTAAATAGGTTTCCGGAATCATAATTTTACCAGGCTCTAAACTAATTTTTTTAGAGTATGTTTTTGTCCACGGGACATGGAAAAAGATAAATGGAATCTGCTTATAGTTAGATGAAAGTTTCTTTCCGAGAAGATAAATTAATGAGTTACAGATAAAACCTTCGGCATCAACTGAAACTTCGCTATTAATCCCAGCCCTATTTAATTCCTTAGCCAGACTGTCAGCTTCAACCGAAGTATAATAATATTCCCTAGAACCTGGGCAGATTGGGGTACCGAAGAATTGCTGGCCATCGATATCTGTGTATTGACTGTCCATTATATTTCGACCCCTGGTTTCCAACCGAATGGCAGGAACACGTGAAGCAAGCCCAAATGAAAGTACCATGTCTGGTTGATATTTTTCTACTAAATCAAAGGCAATTTCAGCAGCCTTTTTATATGAACAAGGCAAAATTTGACCGATAATGAAAGCATTTGATAACTTTCTACCATTAAGTCTCTGTACTAAATCCTTAGTTGGGTTGTATTGATAATGACCAAAGGGCCCAAATCCAGTAAGTAAAACTTTTCTCATATTACATATATTTTATCTGGCGGAGGCGGGAAGATTCGAACTCCCGATACTCTTGCGAGTATACCTGATTTCGAGTCAGGTCCATTCAACCACTCTGGCACGCCTCCTTGGTACCCACGGCAGGATTCGAACCTGCGACCTTATGGACCGCAACCATACGCTCTAATCCCCTGAGCTACGTGGGCAGATAACAAAAAAGCCGTTTCAAAGGCTTAATTTCAATTCTAAATCTACCTTATTTAGGCTAAAACTTCAATATCCGAGTCAGCTTGTCAGTATAACCTTCTTCTCTTTCCAATTCTTTCAAGGATTTCTTTAAAATGCTTTTAATGAGGACAGGATCTTGATCGTCCAGAAGAATCATTAGAGCCGGCAGATACTTCTTCTTGAAAATTAGATTTAAGGTTTTCACCTTCTCATTATAAATAATCCAAAAGGCATTTAAATTTTCATAGGGGTAAAATACGCCGTCGATCTCGATACCTACTCTGGAGATGGCATAATGTTTTATCTTTGGAGCGGTATTTAGATAAATAAATGTACCGATTGAAGCTAAAGTAAGGATAATTATAAAAAACCAATCGCCGGTATAAACCGAAATTCCTAAAAGCGCTAAAAGAATTATTCCAGCCGAGATGTACCACTTGACATTCCTCTGGTGGTGGACGAATTCCGGAGCCTCCCAGGAAAGGAGAATTTCCTGCGGAGCTATTTTGACCGGCTCTGCTATCTCTTCCTTTTTCTCTGCCATAAAAAAATTATATCACAAAAACAATTTTAGTTTTCATGTTCTATTATTTCTATTTAAAAATAAATGTAAGGCTTATAAGCCTTACATTTCGTATTTCCGTTTTTATTTGTCACCAAAAAATAAACGATCGTTAGAAAAAGGTGACAAAATGGATTTTTTTTAAAAAGTGTTTTGATAGATTATTAACTGTCATGGAAAAATCAATGCAGTATTTTGATATTATAGCCGTAGGTTTTAGACCAAAAACCCGCCTTAAGGCGGGTTTTTGAAACGATAAGTTTTTTATCTTATTGTCCTGGGATAACTGTTGCGACCTGGTTCTTGACGAAGGTAACTATTACGAATGAAAGGACGATGACAACAAGCCCGATAACGGCCGCGAAAATTGTCTGTTTAGCTGCACCAGTAGCTTTCTCGTCACCGCCGGCGATGATGTATCTAATACCGCCATAAATGAGGAAAAGGACGGCAATCGCGGCTGAAAACCCAAGAATATAGTTAACAATATTAGCTAAAATACCTGCTACAGTGTATTCTCCGACTGGCTGAATCGGGTTAACATCAGTAGGAACATTGGCTGCCAAAACGGCTCCTGGGACCAGAGCTAAACTTGCTGTGACTGATTTTATAATTTTCTTCATCTTTCCTCCTTTGAAATATATTTTAAATTATATCACGGATTTGTGCCAACCAAGGCGTTCTGTGTCGTCGTAGTAACGAAATTGACAATTACCAAGGCGAGAATCAGGATGACAAGGCCGATAATAGCAGAAAAAAGAATCTTTTTGGCGTTTGCTGTCCTTTTTTCATCGCCTGATGAAGTCATATAAATTATACCACCATAAATAATGAAAAGTACAGCTAAAGCGGCGGAAAATCCTAAGATGTAATTAATAATATTGGTAATAAGCTTGGCGATATTGATATTAGAATTGATAGGCATTGGTGTCGGCTTAATCTCGTCAGAATTAACTGCCAAGGCAGCGCCTGGGATAAGTGACATTAGAGCTAAAGTAATACCGGTGATTTTCTTTTTCATTTTTTCTCCTATTTAACAAATTCTACCGCTTGGTTTTGGATAACATTAACGATTACCAAAGCCAAAATCACAAGCACTAATCCTATTATAGCATAAGTTAAAGTTTTTTTAGCAACAGCTGTTCTTTTTTCGTCTCCGCCGGATGTCATATATTGGATTCCCCCAATAGCGATAAAAAGGACAGCTAAGGCAGAAGAAAACCCAAGGATATAATTGATGAAATTGTTAACGATGAAGTCTTTCAAAGTATAGCCTTGCGGTGGTTGAAATTCATTAATCTTTTCGGCTAAAGCTAGAGAAGGAATGAAAATGAAAAACCATAATTTATAGATTACTTTTTTCATGAATAGCTTCCTCCCAAAACTCTGGCAAATATCGACAAAATTATTTTTGCTAAGACTACAAGCAAAAGGCCGATAATAGCGTAAGTTAAAAACTGTTTTCCTTTCTGTGCCTGCTTCTCGTTGCCGGCGGATGTAATGTATGTAACGCCGCCGATTACGATCATAAGCACTGCAATCGCTCCTGCCGTATTTAAGACAATAGCTTGAACATTTCCTACCAGAGCTTCGATGGCTTGCCTTGAGTTAGCTTGGTTTTTATTCGGGTCATTTAGGCCGTTTAAAAGCGGCTCAGCCAAAGCTATCTGGGGTAAAAAGGGGATTACATAAACTAATTTTCTTAACGTTTTCATTAGAAAAATCCATTAGGCGCATTTACGCCGACAACATTAACAATAAAGAACCTAGCCAAAATGATAAGGGCCACCCCGGCAAGGGCGTTAAAAATAAGCATCTTGGCAGTTTTTATCCTGCCAGGATCGCCGCCAGAGACCATATAGAGTATTCCACCAACACTGATAACGACTACTGCAATGGAACCTAGAATGATTTGTGCCCAATTGAAAGCTGACTGAAGCCAAGTATTAAGAGCGCTTTCATTTCTCGGGATATATTTATTGAAAGTCGTAGAGAAATATGCCTTCGATTGATAATCAGTGTTTTTTACTCCTTCTCCTATAGAAGCGCTGTCATCCCAGTAAGTTATGCTTTTAATCCCGCAAGAGCTAATAGTCTGATTCCAATAATCAGGGTTATTTGCGGCACTATTAGGATCTACGCAAAAGGTAATCTTCTCACCCACTTTTCCTGGGTATAAGGGATTGCTGGCGTAAAAATTAGCATAATCATTTGTAATATTAGCTGTTCTTACAGCACCATCGCTAGTTCCGTATTGGGCCTCAACTTTTGTACCCGGTTCAAAAAAAATTATTCTCCCATTTACATAGGTATTAGCGGCATAAGTATAATTAAAATAGAAAAAGAGCCCTAATAGCGCGAGAGAGATTATGAAAAATATTTTTTTCATTTGATTATTCTTCGGTTACCTTGAGTTTCCTAAGCTTGCTTTGGCTAGCTTTGGGCACTCTTATAGTTAAAATTCCGTTTTTAAAAGTAGCTTTGGCTTTGTCGGGGACGACTAGAACTGGCAGGTTGATTGTTCTCGCAAAGCTCCCCCAGTAACACTCCTTAGCAGTATATCTCGATTCGTGGACTTCTTTTTCTTCTTTGCGACTTCCTTTCACAGAAATCATTTCATCAGTGACGGTGATGTCGAGGTCAGTTGATTTTACTCCGGCAATCGGCGCCTTTAGAACCAAATCTTTGTCTGTCTGATAAAGATCGACTGCAAGCTGGCCCATTACTTCTTCTTCAAGTGGATCATAGCTGTTTTCTAGAGAGTCCAGTTCGTAAGTATCGGTGCTCTCAAAAACCTCTTTGATATCATTTTTCGGTGCCATAGTCCCTCCTAGATAGTTAATTAGTTAAATAGGCAAATAGTTGATCAGGAAAAGCCTAATTCACTAATCAACTGATTAACTAATTACCTATTTATAATTATAATAAAGAAAAATGGTAATGCAAGTTGAATCTTCAGCCACTATTGTCATTCCGGACCTGATCCGGAATCTAAAGATATGAAAACTTATTACGTTTACATGATGGCAAATAGGAAGCAAGGTGTTATTTATATTGGTGTAACTTCTAATATTATTAAGAGAACTTATCAACATAAAGAAAAGTTAATTGAAGGTTTTACCAAGAAGTATAATCTAGACAAATTGGTATATTTCGAAGCGACTTCAAGTGTTGAAGAGGCAATTAAAAGAGAAAAACAGCTAAAGAATTGGAAAAGAGGTTGGAAAACTAATCTCATAGAGAAAACAAACCCTAAATGGCAGGATTTATATAATAATTTATTAAGATAAGATTCTGAATCAAGTTCAGAATGACAAAAATGACAAATAAGAAAGGTAATGATTGAAGAACAGTCGTTAACTATGAAAGCTAAAGATTTTCTCCTTGACCTCTTTTTCCCTAAGAAGTGCGTCTCTTGTGGGAAAATCGATACTTTTTTATGCGATAAATGCCTTAGAAAAATCGTCTTTATCAAATCGCCTGTTTGCCTTGGGTGCGGGAGATTATCAGAAAATGGTAAGTTTTGCCCTAGATGCCGGCCAAAAAACCATTTGAAAGGAGTCGTTATCGCCGCTCACTTTGAAGAAGGACCTCTAAAGGAGTTAATCCACAGTTTTAAATATGAATCTTTGAAAGGATTAGATCAAACATTAGCCAACTTTCTTGCGGCCGCTCTGAAAAGGTATAATTTTAAAACCGACTATTTGATTTCATACGTTCCATTGCATCGGTCAAGATACCATTGGCGGGGCTATAACCAATCGGAGCTTTTAGCCAAAAAAACAGCGGAAGCAATGAATATGTATTTTCTTAAAAACTTGCTCAGGAAGAAAAAGAAAACTAAGTATCAAATTCAGCTTAAGAGGAAGGAAAGGCTCCTAAACTTAAATGGGGTTTTTGAAGTTAATAAAAAAGTTGCTTTAAACTGTCATTCCGGGCTAGACCCGGAATCTAAGAACAAGATTCTGAATCCCGCCTTCGCCCAGCTTCGGCCGGGCGGGCAAGTTCAGAATGACAAAACAGTTAGCTGCTCTTCTTGTCATTCCGACCCCATTCGAATTTCTCAAGGTAAATTCCATGGAGGAATCTTTTTAAAAAACAAAAAAATAATCATAGTTGATGACGTTGTAACAACCGGGACTACCCTAAACGAATGCGCCAAGGTCCTAAAGGAAGCCGGCGCTAAGGAAGTCTGGGGATTGGTTTTAGGCAAACACTAGGCTAGTTAATAAGTTTTAAGTTTCTAAGTTGCTAAGGAATGATTCTCAAGGTCTGTCCTTTGTACAAAGGACAGACCTTTGTAAAGCCTTCTTGTTTTATTTGCTAATTGTTTACTGTTTTCTGTTTGCTGTCTTTCTTTTGGCATAGGAGGTGCAGGGTCTAGACATTTAGGACACTAAAATCCAACTTTGAGTTTTCAAATCCTTCTAAACTATTTAAATACTGTAATGGGGTTTTCATTGCCAATGATTCATGGGGTCTAAAAGTATTGTAG
>JAMCYV010000012.1:0-13338 GCA_023473595.1 Patescibacteria group bacterium
TTTCTATCGTTTTGGGCGTCGGCTCCAAGATGTCTATCAGCCTTTTGTGAACTTTCATCTCAAACTGTTCCCTCGAATTCTTATCGATATTCGAAGATCTATTGACGGTTATAAGCCTTCTTTCAGTCGGCAAAGGTACCGGTCCGGAAATTTGGGCCCCAGTTCTTTCCGCAGTTTCGATGATTTGCTTTGACGACTGATCAATAATCTTGTTGTCGTATGCCCTCAAGCGAATCCGTATTTTTTGTTTTAAAGTTCCTTCCTTCTCTTTTTCCACGTTCTCCTTACCTTATTTCTTAATCTTCGTTACTACTCCTGAAGCCACCGTTCTACCTCCTTCTCTGACTGCGAATCTCTGGCCTTCTTCTAGAGCAATCGGAG
Organism: Patescibacteria group bacterium; assembly: GCA_023473595.1. Taxonomy (GTDB): domain Bacteria; phylum Patescibacteriota; class CPR2; order UBA1875; family JAMCYV01; genus JAMCYV01. The sequence goes on from JAMCYV010000012.1 coordinate 382, forward strand.
CAATGAGTTTGACAGAGATATTTGATGTGTCGCCCGGCATTACCATCTCTCCTTCGAATTGAACTTCACCAGTAACATCGGTTGTTCGAATATAGAATTGCGGTTTGTAGCCTTTCATGAACGGAGTATGTCGGCCGCCTTCTTCTTTGCTAAGCACGTATACTTCAGCATCGAATTCAGTATGAGGAGTAATGGTTCCCGGCTTTGCAAGAACCTGTCCTCTTTCGATATCTTCTTTTTCAATACCTCTAAGGAGTACTCCGGCATTATCTCCGGCCTGCCCGCTATCTAGCTGTTTCTTGAACATTTCAATACCGGTAACAACCGTCTTTCTAGTTGGCTTAATACCAACAATCTCGATCTCTTCATTAAGTTTGACTTGGCCTCTCTCGATTCTACCAGTAGCAACTGTTCCTCTGCCTTTGATAGAGAAAACGTCTTCTACAGGCATAAGGAATGGCTTGTCGACATCTCGAACTGGATCAGGGATGTAGCTGTCCAAAGCCTCCATAAGCTCGCCGATTGATTTCTCAGCTTCGGCGTCGCCTTCTAGAGCCTTAAGGGCTGAACCCTTGATAATAGGCGCATTTTTGCCATCAAACTCATATTTATCTAGTAAGTCCCTGATTTCCATCTCAACTAAATCAAGAAGTTCCGGATCGTCGACCATATCGGTCTTGTTTAAGTAAACAACGATCTTTGGCACCCCAACCTGTCTCGCAAGAAGAATGTGCTCTCTTGTCTGAGGCATTGGTCCGTCAGCGGCAGAAACGACTAGAATCGCTCCGTCCATCTGAGCAGCACCGGTAATCATGTTTTTTACATAGTCGGCGTGTCCCGGACAGTCAACGTGAGCATAGTGCCTCTTGTCGGTCTCATACTCAACGTGAGCTGTTGCAATCGTAATTCCACGCTCTCTTTCTTCTGGAGCGTTGTCGATTTGGTCGAATTTTTTGGCTTCCGCCTTGCCCTGTTTCGCTAATACTGTGGTAATAGCGGCGGTAAGAGTAGTCTTACCATGGTCAACGTGACCGATTGTTCCCACATTTACGTGAGGTTTTGTTCTTTCAAATACTGCCATTTATTGGTCCTCCTTTACTTGGTTAACTGATAGTTCGCTAACCGATTTAACAGTTAATTTGTATTAAAATTATTTTTATAAATTGACATCAAATATATTAGCATAAAAATAAGTAATTGTAAAGGTTTTTTCTTTATAAACCGATACAACTATACTTATTAAGCTTATTTTCATTTTAAATTAATCTTTTTACCTTTGCAAGTGGGAAATTATAATCATGAATAATCAAGTCAATTTATCCTTAACCTGATTATTAATTTGTCACCAAAAATTGTACGATCGTTAGAAAAATGGTGACAAATAACTATTATTTATAGCAAATGCGCCCGAATTTCGGCGCAAATGCTTGCGTCAAACCGAGCGCTTTAACCTTCTTCTTCCTTTTATGGTGCCCAGCATTCATCAGCGCCGGGTTGTACTGCGTTTCTCTTTCTGAAGTATTTTCTTTTATAGTGCTTTATATAAAGAAGGCTGAGAGGAGCGTATGAAATTGACAGTGCTATAGCAATACCCATAGTAATCGGAAGCATGGAAGCACGTGATTCGTTTTCCGCAGCTTCCAATCCGATGGCCGAGAAAACCACGGATACCAGGAAAAAGGATACTATGAAGAAACTGAGGAAGGTGAATAGCCAGAGAATGAAACTCTCTGTATCATCTCTACGCCGAACTGCCTCCGTCACGTGCCCCCATACCAAGAAGAAGATTAAGAGAAAACCCAATGATATGGATATAACAAACACTGATTCCATCTGAAGATACCTCCTAAATAGATTGTCCAAGTTCGATCATTTTTTGTCAGAATAATCGTATGCTAGCATAAAAACTAAGCGTTTAAAAGCCCAGAATTCGGGCGCCTCTGGCGCCCGCCAGTTTTACTAAATTCTAGATCCCAGATCAACTAATTATAAGTATTAAAATTTAGAGTTCTAGATTCCCGCCTTCGCGGGAATGACGGCAATGAGACCTTGCTGCTATCTACTAGCTACTGATTACTCTGTCTTTTTTCCTCTCTTCTGAATTATCTCTTCCGCAACATTGCGAGGAACTTCTTCATAGTGGTCGAATTCCATACTGTAAGAGGCCCGGCCTTGAGTCATTGAGCGTAAGTTTGTAGCGTAACCAAACATTTCTCCAAGAGGAACGAAAGCGTCGACGACTTTGACATTAGCCCTATCCTCCATTTTCTGGATTCGACCCCTTTTAGAGTTAAGATCGCCCATAACGTCTCCCATAAATTCCTCCGGAGTAGTGACTTCAACTTTCATAATCGGCTCCAAAATTATCGGATTTGCCTGTTTCACACCAGCTTGTAAGGCCATTGACCCGGCGATTTTGAAAGCCATTTCGGATGAGTCGACTTCGTGGAAAGACCCATCATAGAGAGTCGCTCTAAGATCGATAACTGGATAGCCAGCGATAACGCCGTTTTGCATCGCTTCTTTGACACCTGATTCAACAGCCGGAATATATTCTTTGGGAATAATACCCCCGACGATTTTATTTACAAATTCAAATCCTGATCCTGGCTCCAGAGGCTCGAGTTCAAGCCAGACATGGCCATATTGTCCTCGCCCGCCGGACTGCCTGATAAATTTACCTTCTTGCTTAGCAGTTGATTTAATAGTCTCTTTGTAGGCAACTTGCGGTTTTCCGACATTGGCTTCAACCTTAAATTCCCTTTTCATCCTATCGACGATAACCTCGAGATGAAGTTCGCCCATCCCCCAGATAAGAGTTTGACCGGTTTCCTCATCGGTTTTTACTTGAAATGTCGGGTCTTCTTCAGCCAGTCTGGAAAGAGCAATACCCATCTTTTCCTGGTCGGCTTTGGTTTTCGGCTCGATAGCAATGGAAATAACCGGCTCTGGAAAAGTAATTGCTTCTAAAACAATCGGGTGGTCAGGATCCGCAAGAGTATTTCCGGTAGTTGTTGCTTTAAGCCCGACCGCCGCCGCAATGTTCCCGGCATCGATTTCCTTTACTTCTTCTCTCTGATTTGAATGCATTCTTAGGATTCGGCCGATTCTTTCCTTCTCGCCGGTATTTACGTTAAGGACATATGATCCCGCCAAAAGTTTTCCCGAGTAAACCCTGAAGAATGTTAACTTACCGACATAAGGATCGGCGGCAATTTTGAAAGCGAGAGCAGCAAAAGGCGCATCATCATCAGCAGGTCTTATCTCTTCTTCTTCATTTTTGGGATTAATTCCTTTGATTGGCGGAACATCCAAGGGTGAAGGCAAAAGCCAGACGACATAATCTAGAAGCGACTGAATACCTTTGTTTTTTAAGGCCGTCCCGCAAAGAACCGGAACGATAACATTGGCAATTGTCGCTTTTCTTAAAGCAGTTCGAAGCTCGTCCCCGGTAATTTCTCCGCCAGCCAAGTATTTTTCCAAAAGTGCATCATCCGTTTCGGCAATGGATTCGACCATCTTTTCCCGCCATTCTTTGGCTTTCTCTTTCATGTCATCGGGGATTTCCTTAACTTCAGCGTTCTTGCCAAGCTCGTCTGTCCAATGCAAGGCTCTATTTTCGATAAGCTCGATAACGCCTTTGAAATTAGCTTCGGCCCCTATCGGGAGCTGGATAGCGACAGCATTGGCGCCTAATCTGTTTTTAATCGAATCAAAGCAAAAATAGAAATTGGCCCCCATTCTATCCATTTTATTTACAAAGCACATTCTCGGAACTTTATATTTGTCAGCTTGGCGCCAAACAGTTTCAGATTGAGGTTCTACTCCGGCTACCCCGTCGAAAACGACCACGCCCCCATCAAGAACCCTTAAGGATCTCTCAACTTCGACGGTAAAGTCAACGTGCCCCGGAGTGTCTATAATATTAAATCTTGTCTTGGGAGTATCTTTCGGCTGCCAGAAACAAGTAGTCGCCGCTGAAGTAATAGTGATCCCCCTTTCCCTTTCCTGCTCCATCCAGTCCATCACCGCTTCGCCCTCATGAACCTCGCCTAACTTATGGGTAATTCCAGTATAGAAAAGGACACGCTCGGTAACCGTGGTTTTTCCGGCGTCTATATGGGCGATAATCCCAATATTTCTTGTATTCTCTAATGAATATTCGCGTGCCATCGTTTCTTTTTAATTAATAATGGATTCCGGATCAACTTATTATATTTTTATAGGAATAGTCCGGAATGACAATGTAGATTACTTATTTGTATATTCGTAAGATTAATTTTTAATTCGTAAATTCGTTGCTTAGAATCTCGCAAAATGGGCAAATGCTTTGTTCGCTTCTGCCATTCTGTGGACATCTTCCTTTTTCTTGATAGCATTTCCGGTGTTATTGTAGGCATCGACTAACTCATCTGCTAAAAGCTTGTTATATGATTTGCCTTTCCTGTCCTTTGCGGCATCCCTAAGCCAAGACAAAGCAAGATGAGTTTTCCTGGCGCCTTTAACTTCGATTGGGACCTGGTAGGTGGCACCGCCGACTCTTTTTGATTTAACTTCCAAGACAGGGGTTACATTCTTTACAGCCTGCTCAAATACCTGGAAACCGTCCGTTTTTAAGCGCTCGCCGGCTTCTTTTATGGCATCTCTTACCAGCTTCTCGGCTACTGATTTTTTGCCGTTTAGCATTACTTTATTCACAAATTTTGAAACAAGGACGCTACCGTAAACATCGTCTTTAGGAATGATTCTTTTTGCTACTTTTCTTGGATCTCTTGGCATATCTTTAATTTAATTAACTTTTTTTCGTCCCGTACTTGCTTCGACCCCTTTTTCTGTTCTGTGTGCCAGCAGTATCTAGAGAACCTCTTACAATATGATACCTTACACCCGGTAAATCCTTGACTCTACCGCCTCTTATAACTACTACCGAGTGCTCTTGCAGATTATGGCCAATTCCCGGAATATATGCGGTCACTTCCATTCCATTCGTCAACCTGACTCTGGCAATTTTTCTAAGCGCTGAATTCGGCTTTTTGGGAGTAGTCGTCGAGACTTTAACGCAGACTCCCCTTTTCAGAGGCGAACTCAAATTAACGGATTTATTTTTCAGAGCATTAAAAGTCTTCTGAAGCGCCGGAGATTTGGACTTCTTGCCTTTACTCTTCCTTTTCTTTCTAACTAATTGATTGATTGTTGGCATACTCTTTTCTTACGATTACGATTAAAAATTATAACATAATTTATACTTGATTGACAACGGTTTATTTTTCCTCTTTACCTTCATAACCGGTCCCTACCGGTATTAATTTACCAATAATGACGTTTTCCTTAAGGCCTGTAAGATCATCAACCTTGCCTCTAGTAGCTGCCTCGATAATAATTCTCGAGGTCTCCTGAAAGGAAGCAGCTGAAAGGAAGCTATCAGTAGTAAGAGAAACCTTAGTAATGGAGAGAAGCAAGTTTTCGGCTTCAGCCAGCTTGCCGCCTTTGGCTTTTACCCTAGCATTCTCCTTTTCAAGAGCAGTTCTAGAGACTACCTCGCCGACCACAAATAAGGTATCATTTGGCTCTTCGATTCTAGCTCTTGAGAACATTTGTCTCACAATTACCTCAATATGTTTATCATTGATAGTAGTCGCTGTTTGGGTGCTGTAAATATTCTGGATCTCTGAAATGATGTATCTTTGAACTGCTGATTCGCCTAAAAGATTCAAAGCGTCTTGAAGATTCCATGAACCATCCGTAAGTTGCTGGCCGGTAACGACTTTATCACCTTTGTTCACCCTAAGACCTAAAGCCCTTGAAGCTTTGTATTCTTTGATTAATGCCTCTTTGGTAACTGTTATCTTTGATTTATCTCTAGCAATACTGACCATCCCTTCATTTTTGGCTTTGAGAGGCCTTTTCCCGTCTTTAGTAGCCAGAATGTCTCCCGGCATGACATGAGCGCCGTTCTTAACTTCAATCGCCAGTCCAGTAGTGTCATATTCATCTTTTTCTAAGTTTTCAGAGATAATCCTGATTGTTGTTATTTCATCGCCTCTTTCGACATCGACAATCCCATCCATCTCCGCCAAGATCGCTTGGCCTTTCGGCTGTCTGGCTTCGAAGATTTCCTCAACACGAGGCAAACCTTGGGTGATGTCTTCTTTACCGGCAACTCCCCCAGTATGAGTAGTTCTCATTGTAAACTGGGTCCCCGGTTCCCCGATAGATTGGGCTGCCATAACGCCGATAGCTGTTCCCAGATCAACTATGTTTCCTGTGGCAAGATCAATCCCGTAGCATTTCTTGCAAATGCCTCCTTGAGCTTTACAGGAAATAACCGACCTTATTTGGACATCCGAGATTTCAGCTTCTTTAATTTTTTCAATATGGCTTTGTTCGATGAGTTCACCGCTTTTCACGATAATCTCACCGGTTTTCGGATGAATAATATTTTGAGCTGCAAATCTGCCAAGAATTCTCACTTCGAATTCTTCGCCGAAAATTTCATTATCTTTTTTAGAAACTAAGAAGCCTTCTTTATCTTTGCAATCTTCGTATCTTATGATGACATCTTGAGCGACATCAACAAGCCTCCTAGTTAGGTATCCGGCATCAGCAGTCTTAAGAGCAGTATCAGAGAATATCTTTCTAACCCCGTGAGTAGATATAAAGTATTCTAGAGAGGATAAACCTTCCTTATAATTAGCTCTAATCGGAAGTTCAATTGGAGAGCCTTTGGTATTTGTAACGTTCCCTTTCATCCCAGCGATTTGGGTAAATTGAAGCTCGCTTCCCCTAGAGCCTGATTCTAGAAGAAGAGCCATAGAACTCCAGGGATCCATCTCTTTTAACATATCAGCTTGGATACTTTCTTTGGCTTCAGCCCAAATTTCAACCGTCTTTATGTACCTCTCTCTTTCGGTAATAAGACCTTGGTTGTACTGCTGCCTGACATGCTGAACTCTTTCTTCAGCATGATCAATATATTCCTGCTTCTTAGAAGGAATATTGAAAGAATCGATAGAGACGGTGAACCCGGAAGTCGTAGAATATCTAAAGCCCAAATCCTTGATATCATCTACAAAACGAACTGTTGCTTCTTTGCCAAGCTTTTCAAAAACTTCTTGAACGATTTCTTCAATTGTCTTTTTCTTAATAACTTCATTTCTAAATCCAATCTCTTTTGGTAGAACATTATTGAAAAGCAGTCTCCCAACAGTAGTATCTATAATTCCCATCCCCTCTACTCGAACTTTTACCTTCGCTTGAAGCTCAACTTCCCTAAGCTGATAGGCATATATCGCTTCTTTGGGATCAGCAAAAACTTTGCCTTCTCCTTTAAGACCTTCTTTTTCTTTAGTAATAAGGAAGATCCCCAACACCATATCTTGGCTCGGATTAACAATTGGAGTTCCGGAAGCCGGCTTCAAGATATTTTCCTTCGAAAGCATAATCTCTCTAGCTTCATCTTGAGCCATCTTGGAAAGAGGAACATGAACGGCCATCTGGTCGCCGTCAAAGTCAGCGTTAAAGGCTGCACAAACTAAGGGATGAATTTGAATGGCCATACCTTCGATTAGTACCGGCCTAAAAGCCTGAATCCCAAGCCTATGGAGAGTCGGAGCTCTGTTTAGAAGAACATATTTGTCTCTTATGACTTCATCCAAAGCGTCCCAGACTTCGGCTTTCTCCTTCTCGATCATTCGGCCGGCAGTCTTAACGTTATGAGCAATCTCATCTTTTATGAGTTTTCCAATAACGAAAGGTTTGAAAAGCTCCAAGGCCATCATTTTTGGAAGTCCGCATTGATGGAGCTTTAGCTCCGGCCCGACAACGATAACTGATCGGCCAGAGTAGTCGACCCTTTTACCCAAAAGGTTCTGCCTAAATCTTCCTCTTTTGCCTTTCAACATATCGGCGAGAGATTTAAGTTTCTTTCTAGATCCGGCGCCGACTTGCCCAGCTTTTTCCTTCCTATAGCTTGAATCAATAAGAGAGTCTACTGCTTCCTGAAGCATCCTTTTTTCATTTCGACAGATAATTTCTGGAGCATCTAGAGAAATAAGCTTCTTAAGACGATTGTTTCTATTAATTACTCTTCTGTAAAGGTCGTTTAGGTCAGATGCAGCAAAACGGCCACCATCTAGAGGCACCATCGGTCTTAAGTCCGGAGGGATAACTGGAAGCTGGCTTATGATCATCCATTCGGGTTTAATCTTTGCATTAACCAAGCCTTCGATAAGTTTAAGTCTCTTTAAAATCTTTTTTCTCTTTTGGCCGATTGAATTTAAAATTTCTTTCTTAAGTGAAGAAACAATAGCCTGCAGATTAGTCTTTTCTAGGACTTCTTTTATAGCTTCGGCTCCCATTCCGGCTCTAAAGACTTCGCCGTATTTCATAGAGAGTTCACGGTATTTTATTTCTGGGATAACAGCTAAAGGTTCAATGCTCTTTAAGTCGTCCTTAGCAGCATTTTTTGACTCTTCCAGGGATTCAATTTCTGCTTGGACTTCTTTGGTATTTTTGCCTTCTTTAAGGATTTTTTGCTTCCTGGTCTGGAATTCCTCATCTATGCCTTTAAGTGCCGCTTTTTTAAGCTCAGTGTTAACTTCTATAACAATATAACTGTTAAAGTAAACAACTTTTTCTAATTCTTTTACCCCTTTACCTAGGACAAGGCCGATAGAGCTAGGGGTTCCTCTCAAAAACCAAAGATGGACGACAGGAATACAGAGGCTGATGTGGCCCATTCTCTCTCTTCGAACCAAAGATCTTGTCACCTCAACGCCGCATTTATCGCAAGTAATGCCTTTGTATCTAATTTTTTTGTATTTTCCGCAATAGCATTCCCAGTCTTTAGTAGGGCCAAAGATTTTTTCGCAGAAAAGTCCGTCTTTTTCCGGACGCTGGGTTCTGTAGTTTATTGTTTCCGGCTTCAAGACTTCCCCTCTTGACCAGCTCAAAATATCTTCTGGCGAAGCGATTGAAAGCCGAACGCTATTAAAATTTAATTTTGCTTGCTTATTTGTCTCAGCCATTATCTATTAGTCCTCCTTTTTTTCTTCTTCCTCAATCACTTGAAATTCGTCTACTTCACCAGCTTCTTCAGAAAGATCAACCATTCCTTCGGTGCCTTCAAACTCTTCTCCGATAATTAATTTTTCGCCACCCAAATCTTTGATATCCTCTTCATACTTTTCGTCAATTAATTCTTCTGCGCCGACTTCCTTTGCTTTGCCGCCCTCTTCTTCGGTAAGATCAACAGCAATTCCCAAGCCTTCTAATTCTTTCACTAAAACATTGAATGACTCTGGAGTCCTGGGTTCGGTAATCTCTTCGCCTTTAATTATCGATTCATATGCCTTGCTTCTGCCGATAACATCGTCGGATTTGATCGTCAAAATTTCTTGTAAAGTATGGGCAGCGCCATAAGCTTCTAGAGCCCAGACTTCCATCTCTCCAAATCTCTGCCCTCCTCTTTGGGCTTTCCCGCCTAGAGGCTGCTGGGTAACAAGAGCATAAGGGCCGATTGATCTAGCGTGAATCTTATCTTCAACCAAATGGTCAAGTTTCATAAGATAGCTATAGCCAACGGTAATTTCTTGATCGAATCTGTCGCCAGATTTTCCATTCCTTAAAGGCATAACTCCGTCTTCTCTAAACCCGGCTTTCTTTAATTCCTCTTTAATTTGATGAACTTTAACTCCGTTAAATACCGGGGAAGCCACTTTATAATTTAGCGTTTTAGCCGCAAGTCCCAAGTGGGTTTCTAGAATCTGACCTAAATTCATCCTATTCCCAACTCCTAGAGGATTCAAAATAACATCAATCGGGGTTCCATCCTCCAAATAAGGCATATCTTCGATTGGAAGTACCTTGGAAATAACACCCTTATTACCGTGTCGTCCGGTCATTTTGTCTCCGATAGTCACTTTTCTAGCTTGGGCAACCGTAACTTTTACCTGGGTCAAAACCCCAGCCGGAAGCTCATCTCCTTTGTCTCGAGCTTTAATATTGACAGCGATAACCTTGCCATGGATCCCAGCCGAAAGCCTAAGCGAGCTGTCTTTTACTTCTCTGGCTTTTTCACCAAAAATCGCTCGAAGAAGCCTTTCTTCTGCAGTAAGTTCAGTCTCGCCCTTTGGAGTGATTTTACCAACTAGAATATCGCCGGGAGTAACTTCTGCTCCAATTCTTACAATCCCGTTTTCATCCAAATCCCTCAAAGCCTCTTCGCCAACATTAGGGATATCCCGAGTAATAATTTCAGGCCCAAGCTTGGTGTCACGGACATCGATATCAAACTCATCCAAATGGATTGAAGTAAAGACGTCGTCTTTTACTAGCCTTTCAGAAATTATAACGGCGTCTTCGAAATTAGCGCCTTCAAAAGGCATAAAAGCAACTAAGACATTTCTTCCTAAAGCGAGTTCCCCATTATCAATGGCAGTGCCGTCTATCAAAATATCGCCTTTTTTAACTTTTTGGCCGTTTGAGACTATTGTCCGCTGATTTATGCAGGTGCTATCGTTGCTTCTAGTAAATTTAGTAAGATAATATTCTTTCTCCGTATCGTCGTCATATTTAACCTCAACTTTATCAGCTGTTGCTAAAGTGACTGTTCCTTTGCCTTCGGCATAGACAACTTGGCTTGAATTTTGAGCCGCATTTTCTTCAACGCCTGTCCCTACTAAAGGAGTTTCAGGAGTAACCAGTGAAACCGCTTGTTTTTGCATATTGGCACCCATCAAAGTTCTCTTTGACTCGTCATGCTCCAAAAATGGAATAAGAGCAGCGTTGATACCGACAGTCTGCTTGCTTGAGATATCCATAAAATGAACTTTTTCAGCCGGGACCTCCTTCGCTTCTCCCATTTCCCTGGCGGTTACGAGCTCATGGATAAAATTTCCCTCTTCATCTGTAGGAGTAATAAATTCGGCAATAACATATTCTTCCTCATCTTTGGCATCTAAATAAACAATTTCTTTTGTCAGTCGGGGCACAATTTTAATTTCTTCTAATTCCAATCTTTTAAGAGCCTGGGCGTCTTTTTGAGTGATTTTCTTCCCCTTTTCAATAATAAGTTTGCCGCTTTTATCCTTAAAATTTTCTCTTGCCAGGTAGCCAACAGCTGATTTGCCGTCGTTCGGAACAAGACTTATAACTTTTTGATATGGGGTCTCTAAAAATCCATAATCATTAATCCTAGTATAGCTAGCGAGAGCCCCGACAAGGCCGATATTTGGCCCTTCTGGAGTTTCAATTGGGCAGATTCTTCCAAAGTGGGTTCTATGGACATCACGAACTTCAAGGCTTGCTCTCTCTTTAGTAAGTCCCCCTGGACCCATCGTAGAAAGCCTTCTTTTGTGGGCAAGTTCTGAAACCGGGTTCTTCTGCTCCATATATTGGGACAAGGGACTGGTAGAGAAAAATTCGTTTATTGCCGCAACAATCGGCCGAACATTAATTAGCTGGTTTGGAGTAACCGTTGCCGGGTCACTGATACTCATCTTATCTTTGATAATCCTTTCCGTCTTAGAAAGTCCGGCTCTAAATTTGAACTGGATAAGTTCGCCAACAGGCTTGATTCTCCTATTGTCTAGCCTATCAATGTCATCCGCCTCTGATTGGTTGATATTAAGCCTGATAATTTCCTTTATAATCTCAACTAAGTCGCTAAGCTTTAGAATCTGATTTTCTTTAGTAATCGGAACATTTAAGTTCAAACGCTTATTAATCTTATATCGGCCGACTTTCCCTAAATCATATTTCCTGAAGTCGAGGAACATTCCATCAATAAGACTCTTGGAATTTTCAGGCGTCGCTAAATCACCCGGTCTGATTCTCTTATATATTTCAACATAAGCTTCTTCAGGGGTTGAACTTGGGTCTTTATCCAATGTTGATTTTATGTAGTCCCTTTCAGTTTCAATATTAACGTCGGCAAAAAGTTTGTAGATTTCATCATTTGTTTTAAAATTTCCGAATGCTCGAAGAAGTGCTGTTACCGAAATTTTTCTTTTTCGATCGATTTTGGCGGAAATAATATTTTGTTTTGAAGTCTCAAATTCCAACCAAGCACCCCTCGTAGGGATGATTTTGGCTCCATAATAGTTTCTTTCTAAACTTTCATCGGCAGTAAAGAAAACACCCTGGGATCTTATAAGCTGACTAACAATTACCCTTTCATTGCCGTTTATGATAAAAGTCCCTCTATCGGTCATTATTGGATAATCGCCGAAGAAAACTTCCTGTTTTTTAACTTTGCCAGTTTCAGTATTTTTAAGCTCAATCTGAACCTTTAGGGCCGCTTCATATGAAAGGTCTTTAAGCTTTGTAGTTTCTTCAGAATATTTCGGCTCATCAAAATAAAAATCACCGATTGAGAGTTCCAAAACGCCGCTTAAACCCTGAACCGGTGATATTTCTTCAAATAATTCTTTTAGACCCTCGGTAATATACCATTTGTATGAGTCAGTTTGGATCTTAATAAGATCGGGAAGTTCCAAAACTTCGCTTTTTTCATTAAAAAATTTCCTTGTCCCCAACTTAGGATCTTGTTCTTTTACAATCGATTCTTTAGCCATCAAAAATTTCGCTCCTCTTTTAGCATTAAAAACAGGAGTTTACTCCTTATTATTACTTTGTTGCCTTTCCCTCTAATACCAAAAAATCACCTAATTCAACGAGGTTAAATAATTCCAATAAAAACTGTACACTAAATTTAACCGGTTGTCAACACTTTTTTCGATAGTTTTTAAAAGATATTTTCTAACTTGCTTTCCGAACACTTTTTTTGAGCGATTCATCAAATCAATTTAAATAACATTTGATATTTTATCAATAACCTACCACCGGCTCTCGAGCCGGTGGTATTTATATCTGCCGCCCATATGGCGGCTACTGGTCTAGAAGTTTGTCAAAGAGAGTAGGGGGATCGATTTGATTACGTTTTTCTTGATGTCTGAT
>JAMCYV010000012.1:13702-41479 GCA_023473595.1 Patescibacteria group bacterium
CTAATAGTTCTTTTTTGAGACATATTAAAAAATCACCTCCTTACGCACCGATGGGGGTGATTTTATTTTAGACTAGCTTCGCTTTAAACGTACACACCAGCTAACGCTGGTGGTTTATATATGTAATAACGAAAGCGGGAGAACGTTTCTCCCGCTTAGTTTGCTTCGACCTGGTTGCTTGACCTCAGCCGAGTTCCACTCCTCAAACGTTCCAAAATTAAGGAGTTGTTTTTCAAGCAATCTTAAACTGCTAGATTCATACCACTCTCCTTGAGAGGGTTTTAGTTGGTAACGGTCAAACCCCCTAATTTGGGTTTTAAAAAGCGTATAACTTTGACGGCCCTTTTTCAGAATAATGATTTTCCCTGATTCTATTTTTCTTTCGACTTCTTCTTTTGCTATCAATCCCGTTTTGTTTTTTTCTTCCTTCTGAGTGGGAACGATCAACTTCGTCTGATTACGCCCAGCTAAAATTATTGCAACGAAAACTACGAAACACACAACAATCATTTTTTTCAAATTACTAGCCCCCTTCCATAACTTCTTTTCTATTCAAGGCTAGCAAAAAGCTAATAGTTTTTACTTAGAAAATATTCTAATTTCTTCATTAAACCTGTTTTATCTGTTGTCCCTTAAGCAATTTTAAGTTCAGAAGCCAGCCTTCTATACCGAAAAAGAAACTATTGGCCAAAGTATAGGCAATAGTCCCAAGAACTACCGCAGGACCAAAGAAGCTTGAAGCAACAACTGTCGCTAAAGTGAAATTTTTATTTGAAGAAGTAACTGCAGTTGTAATCCGGCTAGTTTCTTCTCGTTGGCTGAAGTACCCAAGCAAAAAATTAACAAAAAGACAGACAAAAGAAACAATAAGACCCTTAAGAAGGAGCAAGGGATCGGCTAAAATTTGACCTTTTATTGCAGAAACTACCGGCCAAATAACCAGGAATAATAACATGTCAGTCCCCTTAGTCCGAATACTCTCCGAGATATCTTTAATTTTAAGTAAATGCCAAACTTGAACGAAAAATATCGGTATTAAAACATCATTAAATATTAGAAGCGCAATAGTCATAAATGAAATATTAACGCTTGACCCCGCCCAAAAAAGGACTAATGCCGGCACAATCAAAGGGCTTAAAAGATGGGAAGCCATTATTGAGAGAAGAGTATCTTCGACTTTACCTTTAAAAATACTAGTAAGAAAAAGTGCCGTTAAACCCACAGGAATCACTGAAGCAATAATAAGACCGGTAAAAAGCTCGGGAGTCAAAATTGGTTTGAAGAGGAAAACGATAAATGGAGTAACTAAAAACTGAATTAGGAAAATAAAAATTTGCTCTTTAGGCTTTTTAATGCTTTTTGCTAGATCAATAAGTTTTACCCTAAAAAGGCTAAAAAAAGTTAAGACTGCTAAAATATAGACTAAATAAGGTTTTAATAAAGCCCCTACTTCATTAAAAAGAAACCCAAAAATAACCGCCGACAAAACCACATATGGCATATAGTTTTTATGCTTCATGAATTAATTATAATTCATTTATCATAATTCCGACAATCAGTTTTTGGGAGCGAGTGAAAAGTGAGTGAACATTTTCTTGTCATTCCTGCCCCGATGATAATCGGGATAAACTCCAGCAGGAATCTTAAGATTCCGGATCAACTGATTATATTTTTAAAGGAGTAGTCCGGAATGACAATGCTAATCGGTTATTCGTAATATTAGTAAGATTAGTTTAATATTCGTATATTAGTTGCCTAATTCATTGCTTTAAAATTCTGTTTTTGAGGTAAAGTTGAATTCTTTAATTCGAAGGGCTGGTAGAAGCGAATAGCCGAAAGTTTCAACTAATTTTAAATCCTTTCCGATTTCTAAAACGTTACTCAAAGCTTCCGGAATACTCTGGGTGAAACGAAGATTTTTAACTGGAGCCACAACTTTTCCATTTTCAATTAAGAAAGTACCGTCTCTCGTCATTCCGGTAATATTTAGAAGCTTGTGATGGTGGGCATTAACATAATGGAAACGAGTAATAAGGAGTCCCTTTTTGACATTTTTAATCATCTCTTCCTTGGTGCTTTTTCCGGCTTCAAACTTTAATCTAGAAGGCAAAGGACCGAAAACATTTGGGGCTGGAAAAGCACTCCCTGTGTTTTTTGCCTTATAAATATCAGCAGTGTAAGAATCATAAGGGATCGATTTTAAAATCCCTCTTTCTATCAAAGTAAGCTTTTGTTTCGGATAGCCTTCGTAGTCAAAAGCCTCCAGCAAAGTATCCTTATCAAAGGGATCCTCATAAATTGTCATGTTATTCCCCAGAACTTTCTTCCCCATCTTGTCTGAAAGAAAACTTCTGCCTTCATGATAGGCTTTAGCCGCAAATCCATGATACGAAAGGTAAGCCGCCATATCACCAACAGCTTCCTCTTCTAGGATAACTTCGTAATTTCCGGGTTCGATCTCAATCGGATCTTTGCTTCTTAAGGCTTTATCAATCGCTGTTTTAGTGACTTTTAGGTGATTAATTTTGTTGGCGTCCATTGAGACTTCTTTTGCAAACCCCGAGCTGTTTTTGCCCATGGCAATAACCGAGAGATTAGCGACTGACGTAACCTCGTAAACTCCTATCCCCAGCGAGTTAGCGACGCCTACTTCAGAGACAACCGTGTCAAAAGCGCCGAAAGTTTGAAAACCACCTTTAGCTATCTCATCTATAACTTCTTTAACCTTTTTAGCTTTTTCCAAAGGAGTAATTTCAGCCGTACTCTTTGAGAACGAATTTACTAGTTTTATTGCCCCGGGCTCTGGCAGGGACTTAAAGTTCGGGTCTTTTTGCTGAAATTTAGAGATTAAATTTGCTCTTTCTAATATTTTTAAAACATCCTCCCCGTTATTTATAGTCGCTGAAGCGACCCCAACCCTGCCGTCATTTACAACCCTTATCGAACAAGCAAGAGAAAGAACGCTGGTATTTTGGTGGATACTGTTCGAAGCAAATCTCGTTAAGTTTCTTTCAACTGAAGAAATCAAAACCTCCGTCTGATCGGCAGATGATTGTTTTAGGGCGTAATGGCAAAGTTCATGAATCCTCTGTCTTCCTACCATTTGCCTACTCCTACTTTTACTTTTCTAAATCTGGCTGGAGCTGTCCCATGGCCGACATGCGCAAGCTGGCTCGGTTCGCCCTTACCACAGTTGGGGACACCCCAAATCTGCCAATGATCTTTATTGCAGATAGCATCTAAGGAACCCCAAAATTCAGGCGTAATCCCCTGATAAGTCGGGTTTTTGAGGATCCTGCCGAGCTTGCCGTTTTTAATTTCCCAAGCAATTTCGCAACCAAATTGGAAATTAAGCCTTTTGTCATCTATAGACCATTCTTTGTTAGTAGACATAAATATGCCATTTTCGGTGTCAGCAATCAAATCGTCTAACTTCCATTCCCCTGGTTCCAAATTAATATTCGTCATTCTAATAAGCGGGATTCTGGTCCAGCCGTCCGCTCTCATAGTCCCGTTGCTTTTTTGGCCTAATCTTTGAGCCGTTTCTCTAGAAGTCAAATAATTTACAAATATTCCATTTTTAATAATCGGAAATTTCTGGGCCTTCACCCCTTCGTCATCGTAGCCGAAAGTCCCAAGACCGCCGGGAGCTGTTGCATCCGCATAGATATTGACTAGCTTGGAACCGAATTTAAAATCGCCCAGTTTTTCCGGAGTTAAAAACGAAGTTCCAGCATAAGATGCCTCCATTCCGAATGCTCGGTCTAATTCTACCGGATGACCGCAAGATTCGTGAACTTGAAGAGCAAGCTGGGTTGAATCCAAAATAATATCGAATTCTCCCGAGGGACATTGGGGAGCTTTAAGAAGCTCTACCGCCTCTTTGGCAATTCTTTCGGCATTTTCCTTAAGCTTCAAGGATTCAAAAACCTCATAGCCCCCAGCCGCCACCTGTCCGCTATGCGAATTGGGATAAGAGCGATTTTGGACTTCAGTTTTAGAAATAGCCATCGCTTCCATGCCCCCGCCGCACTCCCAGATCTCTTGGTCGATAACACTGCCTTCAGTACTGATAAAAGTTTGAATTTCCTTACCAGCTTTGAAAAATACGCTTGAAACTTTAATCCCTTTTTCTTTTCTTAAAATTTTATCGGTTTCCAGAAGATAAGAGATCTTTTTATTTAGATGAACAGTGAAGGGATCGATTTTAATCGGCGTCTTATAAGAATCAATATATTTTTCTACAGAAGCTAAAACAATATCTTCTTTTTTTACCAAGCTTGAGGCTTTAGCAACTTCTAAAGCTTCTAGGGCAATTCTTTCTATCTCTTTGGGTTCGACATTATAGCTAGAAGCAAACCCCCAAGCGCCTTTGTATAAAACTCTAATACCGAAACCGTAATCATTCCCTATTTCCAAGGCTTCAACTATGCCGTTTTTGACTTCAATCGATTCCGCCTCGGAAGCAATTATTCTAATATCGGCATAAGAAGCGCCTTTGGACTTAAGTCCATCCAAGATTTTTTGAACAGTTTCCTTCATTACTTGCTTTTGATTATTTTATCGATTATGCCGTATGTTTTAGCTTCTTCGGGGGTCATTATGAAGTCTCTGTCGACGTCTTTTTCAATCTTTTTGAGAGGCTGTTTGGTATGATTAGCTAAAATAGCATTCATCCTTTCCCGAGTTTTCACAATGTCCTTTGCAAAAATTTCAATGTCTGTAGCCTGGCCTCCGATCCCTGTCGAGATAGGCTGGTGGATTACGACTTTGGAGTTAGGCAAAGCAAATCTTTTGCCTTTTGCGCCTCCAGCCAGAAGAACCGCCGCTCCGGAGGCCGCCATGCCGACGCATATTGTAGAAACTTCCGGCTTTATATACTGAATAGTATCGTAAATCGCTAAGGCTGAAGAAACAATGCCGCCTGGACTATTAATGTAAAGAAATATCTCCTTCTTGGGATCTTCATTCTCGAGATAAAGAAGCTGGGCAATAATAATATTTGCCGACGTATTATCTATTTCACTCCCCAAAAAGACAATCCTGTCTTTAAGGAGCCTCGAGTAGATATCATAAGCTCTCTCGCCGAAAGCCGACTTTTCTATGACTGTTGGTATAAGAATTTGATTTCTTGTTTCTCTCATTTTACCTCCTACAAAAGATAAATATACATAAAATCCCTAATCCCTAATCCCTAATCCCTAATCCCTAATCCCTAATCCCTAATCCCTAATCCCTAATCCCTAATCCCTAATCCCTAACTATTATAACCTGCTTTTTAAGCCATTCTATAGCTTTTTTCGCCAAGATATTGTTTTGAATGCTTCTTTTACCGTCCTCTGATTCATAAAATTTCTTGGCTTCTTCTTTTTGTTCCGGTCCGACAAAAGCCAATATTTTTTGTATTTCTTCTTCCAGCTCTTTTTCCGAAGCACTAATCCTTTCTTTTTTAACAATTTCTGAAAGAATAAGGCCGACTTTTACCCTCTCTCTCGCTTCGCCTTCCAGCTCTTTTTCAAATTCCTCTTTGGTCTTCTTAATTGATTGCAAATAACTATCTAAAGAAAGTCCCGAATAAGCCAAGTTTTGCTCGGCCTCGTGCATCATCCGGTGGACTTCTTCATGTATAAGCTCCTTTGGCGTTTCTATTTTAATTTCCGCTTGAGCCTTTTTCAATATCTCATTTTCCAAATTTCTTTCGGTCTCTCGTTTCTTGGCTTCCAAAGTCCTCATCTCAATATCCTTTTTCAAATCTTCGATTTTTTTAAAAGGACCCACTTTTGTAGCAAATTCATCTGTAAGTTCTGGCAAAATAATCTCTTCCAAAAGATTCATTTTAACCTTAAACTTCGCTTTTTTGCCAGCTAGATTTTCAGCTCGGTAATCCTTAGGAAAGGTGACTTCGATTTCTTTCTCCTCCCCTTTTTTCATTCCGACAAGTTGCTCTTCGAAACCGGGGATCAAAGTTTTAGAGCCAATTATAACAGGGTGACTCTTGCTCGTCCCGCCTTCGAAAGGAACATTATCAATTCGCCCTTCAAAGTCGATTTCTGTTCGGTCGCCTTCTTTGGCCGATCGTTCGACTTCTTTTCTTCCGGCCATTTGCTTTCTAAGCTGTTCTAAAGTTTCATCAACTTCTCTCTTTTCAACCCCGGCCTTTGGTTTTTTAACTTTGATTTTTGAAAAATCAGGAAGCTTTAGCTCTGGCATTACCGAGACTACTGCTTCATAGGTCAAACCATCCGTCGGGACGAATTTTAAAATTTTGACTTCCGGAGCCCCGACGGTAACCAGATTTTCTTTTATAATTGCTTGGAAGAATGTATTTGAAATTGCTTTTTCTAGGATCTGGGCATTAATGTTTTCCTGGCCAACCTCTTTTTCGATAATAAAACGCGGCGCTTTTCCCGGACGAAACCCCTGGGCTTTCACAGTTTTAGAAATTTCTGTGTAAACAGAATTAATGATTGGCTCAAGCTCTTTTTTCTCAAGCTCAATTGTAAGCTTAACCTTAGAATTCTCTAAATTTTCTTTCTTAACTTGCATTTGTTTCCTTCAAAATTAGTAAATAATAAATAATTAACAGTTAACGATGAAGCACCCTAAACTGTCATTCCGGACCAGTCCTTTAAAAATATAATCAGTTGCCTGCCCGCCCGTAACTTTAGTGAAGGAGGGATCCGGAATCCAGAAACTATTATCTCAACATTTTCTTTATTTCCTCTATTAATTGATTCTCTGCCATATAGCCTGAAACTCGTCCTTTTTCCTCGCCATTCTCAAAGAAGATAATTGTAGGGATGCTCATTACAGAAAAATTTGCCGCCGACTGCTCTGCTTCATCAACATCAACCTTATAGAAATCAATATTTTTCACTTTCTCGGAAACGCTGTCAAAAACTGGCGCTAGCATCTTGCAAGGCCCGCACCAAGAAGCTGAAAAGTCAACAACTGCTTTAGCACTTTTATTCATCTCCTCAAAATTTTCATCTTTTAAAATTGTAATGCTCATTTTCCCGCTCCCTTTTAACCAGTAATTCATTATAGCCTAAAAATTTTATTTTGTAACTAGTGAAATTAATAAGAAGAGGCCCGCCAAGGAGCCCCCTTCTTGCTCCTTGCCGAGCCTATGCGAATGTTGCCTTGAGAGCGATAAAACCTCCCTTTTCTCTTGTCTTAATACCAGAAGTAATCAAAATGTCTCCAGGGGTTGGAATGCCAGATTCAGCCATTTCCTTGATTTTGACTCGCCCTCGTACTCCCTTGTTCCTATAAGCATGTAGGCAGTGAGCTAAAACTCTCCCTTCAGGGGTGACTCTGTCGACTTCAACAAGCAGTTCTTGCGGTACTTGGTCAGGACCCTTTGTCGCTTTAGAGTGTTTCCCCAAAGTTATCCCTCCCCTCTGAAAGAGTTTACGAGTTCTGCTCGATTGAAACTGGCGCCGTAATTAGTCCCATCGGGGCCAAGAGCGACATGAAAATATTCGTCTCTAAGTGGCCAACGAGAGGAATTACCTTCACAAACCGGCCCGCGAATAGAGAAGTTATCTGCCGGAGCCCCTTTGTTAATCGCTGAGCCTGTCGCTCTGACTTCAATAGTCCCCTCTTTATGATTGACTCTTACCGGCATCACCTCGAAAATTCCAATACCTTCCGTTAATATGCTCATGCCTCCTCCTAAGCACTCGCGAACTAAATCTGTGCGATCGTACTGGCCCAAAACTTACCCCTAGGCCCAGACCTTAACTCGACTTTCACCCTGTCGCCTTCATGGAAATGACCTTTTGCTTCTTGAACTACTCCTGGTGCGACACTGACGGATACTCTGTCATCCGTCTCTACCTCCAATCCTAGATTGAAGTTTTTCTTTACGACAGTTCCCAGAACCACTCTCCCCCCTTTCCTGATTTTCCCAATCGCTTTATCTATCTAAAATGAGACAATAGCATTCTAAAGACTATCCTTTAAAAGCCTTTAGACTGCTATCGTCCCTCGATATCAAGTTCCAAGAGCATAAGGACTAAATCAAATATAATTCAAAGAAAAATTTTGTCAACAGAAATTTATTGAAGAAAGACAAGAAAAATGCTAAAATAGTATGGTTAAATGCCGGGGTGGTGGAATTGGCAGACACGCTAGCCTTAGGAGCTAGTGGGGTAAAACCTGTGGAGGTTCGAGTCCTCTCCCCGGCACCAAAATCAGACTCTCTTTTTGGGAGTCTGGTTTTGGTTTTGAGGGGTTGAGGTGAGAACCTTCAAATTGAAAAGAATGTTGTAAAACAGTTAAATAATGATTAATAAACAAGTTTAGTGAAAGACTCTTTATTCAATCAGCATATGAATGCTTCGAGTCCTCCCTGCCCGTTCGAAGTAAAATGTAGGCGGTTCCCCGGCACCAAGATAACTTAAATGTTATTTTTTATTTACCTAAGTAAAATCTGCATCGAGAAGATTGTAACAATAAGACTCACCCCAATTCCGCTTAAGACTTCCAAGAGATCATGCCTTTCTCTGTAGTACCTCGCCCAGGCTAAAGGAATAATCAAAAGATAGACCGGAAGATATGAAAAACCTAAAAAATAAACGACTAAAGTAGCTGCGATAGTCAGAACCGCTAGATGAATGCTAAGCTTCATTTTGAAGGTAATAACTGAGATTATTATCAAATTGAAGATGCCGACAAGTTCTATAATAAGAAGTGGCTTTGGAATGCCAATGGAAGAAAGCATCCAATATCCGACTAAAACGCTGCTTGAGACTACTAAAAGCGCTTTTTGTCTTTCTTCTTTATGGTAAAGATGAAGATCAATTAGTTTCAAGCCTGAGATATTTTCAATTAAATAAGCAAGAGGCACCAGAATAACAAAAGTACCGGTAACCAGAATATAAGAATAAAATTGATAGAGACTCTCATTAAAATGCCATGCAAGTACCACAAACATCGAAAAAAGCACGATAAAAGGGCTCCCGAGAAGTGAGATTGTCATCGCCAGCTTGTCTAAATATTTATTTCGTCTCATACTACTCAACCGTTATTAAAGGCTCTAAATCAGAGAATTTGCTGTCGCCGATCCCCTGAACATTTTTAAGATCTTCTTTAGTTTGAAAACCGCCGTTTTCTTCTCGAAAATCAATAATCGCTTGGGCTATCACTTCCCCAACTCCCGGCAATTTGTCGAGTTCTTCCTTTGCAGCAGTATTAATATTAACAAGCTCTTCTTTGGATTTTTCAGCTGCAGTTTCTGAAGCAGTTGCCGTTTCAACCGTATTATCCATTTTTATTTCTGGCTTTACCTCTTTCGATTTTTTTATAACGTATGCTCCGCCGGCTAAAAAGAAAATAACAAGAAAAAGAGCAAAAAAATCCAAAATATGCTCCTCAAAAAACTTTTTTAAATTAAGGAAGACAACTCTCATAAAACCCCTTTTAAGTCCCTTATTCTAGACTGCTAATAATATTGTACCTTGAGACTTTTTCCCTTAGCAAGGGATAATTTTCAAGCCTCTCATCCCTTAAAAATTCCTCGGCTGCTCCCCTTGTCTCTTTAATTAAATTAATATTTAAAAGGTTTCTCGTTTTAATATCGGGAAGCCCATGCTGGGCAGTGCCGAAGATCTCACCTGGACCCCGTATTTCCAGATCAGCTTCCGCTAATTTGAATCCATTATTTGTATTTATTAAGGCCGAAAGCCGTTTCATCGTCGTCTCATTATCACTCTCGGTGAAAAGAAAACAGTATGACTGGTGTTCGTCTCTTCCAACTCTGCCCCGGAATTGGTGAAGCTGGGCCAAGCCGAACCTTTCGGCGCCTTCAATCATCATCACTGAAGCGTTGGGAATATCAACGCCGACCTCAATGACAGACGTTGAAACCAAAATATCAAGTTCGCCATTTTTAAATCTGGCCATTGTCTCTTCTTTTTCAGCTGGCTTCAACTTGCCATGAAGAACTCCGATTTTTCGGTGAGGAAAAATATTTTTATCCAGCCTTTCGGCTTCTTTTTCTACCGATTTTACCCCTAGCTTATCCGATTCCTCGATCAATGGACAAATAACAAAAACTTGCCGGCCATTGACTATTTTTTCGTCAATGAATTTATAAGCTTCTTCTCTTTTTATGCCTTCAATTAATTTAGTAATGACTGGCTTTCGGCCGGGCGGCATTTCGTCTAATATTGAAATATTTAAGTCGCCGTAAACTGTTAAAGTCAAAGTTCTCGGGATCGGCGTTGCCGACATTGAGAGAAAATGCGGCATCAGTCCCTCGTCGTTTTCCTTTCGAAGTGTCATTCTCTGCTCGACCCCAAACCGATGCTGTTCATCAACGATAACTAGGCCCAATTTTTGAAACTCAACCTTTTCCTGCAAAAGCGCATGGGTACCAACAACGACATCAACTTCTCTTTTTTTAGCCAAATTCCAAAACTCTTTTCTTTTCCCCTGTTTACTGTTTCCTGTTAACTGCCTGCCCGACGTAGCTTTAGCGGAGGCGGGTTTACTGCCAGCAAGTTTGACTTCATTTGCTGTAGCCAATCCAACATTAAAGTTCTTTAAAAGCTTGGAAATTTCTTGAAAATGCTGACCGGCGAGGATTTCCGTCGGAGCTATAAAAGCTGACTGATGATTAGCATTCGCCGTCATTGCCATTGCCATAGCAGCGACCACCGTCTTCCCCGAGCCGACGTCTCCTTCTAGAAGACGGTTCATTGGGGTAGATTTTTCCATATCTTTTAGAATCTCAAAAGCGGCTCTCCTTTGAGCATTCGTCAACTGAAACCCTAGTTTTCCAACGAATTCCTTTGCAAATTTTTCGTCTAACTTGATATTGGCTGCTTTTTCTTCTTCTAATGACTTTTTTTGAGAAAGAACGGCAAGTTGAAGCAAAAACATCTCCTCAAAATCAATTCTTTTTTTAGCTCTCTCCAAAAATCCCCAATCGGTCGGAAAATGAAGCTCTTTAATTGCTGTTTGAATATCTATTAACCCGTATTTTTTGGTGAGAGCTTCCGGCAAATACTCTTTTATTTCACCGACAAACTTTAAAAGCGGTTGGATTTTATAACGGAGCCATTTGGAAGTTAATCCTTCAGTCTCCGGATATACCGGCACTATTCGACCTGTATGCCTCAAACTTGTCATCTCGAGTCCGGCAACTGCCGGATCGAGAGATCTCTCCACTTCGGTCGAAATGACATCGTTACTATCTGTCATTCTGACCTTTCCAGAATCATCCTCTGTTAACTGTTTACTGCCTGCCCGACGTAGCTTTAGCGGAGGCGGGTTTACTGTTTTCTGAACTTTCTCATAAGACGGCGATTGCATGGCTACCGTTCCGTAATTCCATTCCAATTTTCCGGCGAGAACCACTTTGTCGCCGGCTTTTAAGCTATTTTTTAGAAATGGCTGATTGAACCAGACAGCTTTAATAGTTCCCGTTTCATCGGCCACTACTGCTTCAGTGATGGTAATTCCCCTTCTTGATCTTTTATTTGCTATCTGCCAAATCTCACCTATTACGCTGATGTTTTCCCCAGTCTTTGCCTCTCCAATTGGAACAGTTTTAGAGAAATCGTCATAACGCCGGGGAAAATGAAAAAGCAGATCATTAATCGTTTCAATCCCGATTTTTGAAAGCTTCTTCACATATGCCGGCCCAACGCCAGAAAGCTCACTAACTTTTGTCTCTAGATTCATAACTCCTTTCTTGTCATTCCGACCGAAGTGGAGGAATCTAGATCTCTCGACCCACTTTGTTCGCTCGAGATGACATTTAATCGGTCATTCTGGCTTGTCCAAAATCTTTTATTATTGTTTGAACACCAGTCGAGAACTACTCTAACGTACTTCTCCACAAGGTCGAAGGATAATCTGTCTTTTATTATACTAGAGCCAAAATTAAGTTCCAGTAGACAAATCTTATGTCATTCCAAACTAGATTTGGAATCCAGAATTCAGGGATCTAGATTTCTCCGCTCGCTACTACCGTAGTATCGGTCGAAATGACAATGTTGTTGTTAATTTGTAGATTAGTAGATTGGTGTCAATTCGTAAATTCGTTGCTTAGTACTTTCTCGGATAACTGCCAAGGATTTTTACGAAAGCTACTTTTTCTACTTCAGATAAGGCTTCTTTAACATTTTCATCTTCAATATGCCCTTGAAGATCAACATAAAATACATAGTCTCCTAATTTCCCTTTGCTCGGACGAGATTCGATTTTTGAAAGATTGACATTGTTTTCTTTGAAATAACCAAGCAAATCGTGAAGAAGCCCTGGCCTATCTATTTGCGGATAAATGGTAATGGAAGTTCGGTCGTATCCTGTCGGCTTGGTTTTATTTTTTGAGATAACAATAAATCGAGTAACGTTAAATCGGTTGTCCTGGATGTTTTTCTCCAAAACCTTAAGGCCATAGATTTCAGCGGCGACAAGAGGCCCGATAGCTGCCGACCCCTTGCCATTTTCGGAAACTATTTTTGCCGATTGGCCATTTGAGGCAGTCTCCACGTATTCTGCCTCTGGCAAATTCTTCCTTATCCAGCCCTCGCACTGGGAATAAGTCTGCTCATGAGCATAAACCCGTTCGACAGGCTCAGGGCAAGTTTTTTTAGTTCCTTCGGCAAGCTCAGGGCAAGCTTTTGCCATTAAGCTATGGATAACCGGCACAATCTCTTCCTGCTCGATTGTTAAATCAAAATCAAGGAGAGCATCCAAAGTAAAACCAACGCTCCCGCTGATAGAATTCTCAATCGGAACCACTCCCTTCTCCGCTTCGCCTTCGGAGACTCTTTCAAAAACATCTCTTATTGTTTTTTCAAAAAGTATTTCGGCGTTTTTATCTAATATTAAAGCCGCTTGATGTGAAAATGTCCCTTCAGGACCGAGTGCTGAAATCCTTTCAACTGTCGCTGGTCGCTCGTCCGCCCGTAGCTCATTCTCTGATTGAGTGTAGGAGGGCTGGTCATTGGTCTCTAGCTTTTTTTCTTTTGTCATCTGCTCTCCTTTCTCTTTTACTGTCATCCCTGACCTGCTTGTCCGCCCGTAGCGAAGCAGAGGAGGAATCAGGGATCTTAAGATTCCTGCTTTCGCAGGAATGACATTTCTTTACTACTTGCTACTGACTACTGGCCGCTGCCCTGTGCCTTCCTTGCCTCTTCAATTAATTTTTTAAATAAATCTTTAACAAACTCTGTGCTCAATCCCAACTCTCCTCCAATCTCGGCCCTTTTTGCAAGAACTTCCTCTTCCCTTTTTCGATCAATAATTTTAACCCCTACTGCTTTCTTTAATCTTCCGGCTTTTCTAGCCAGTTCCAACCTCTGGGCAATTAAATCAACTATCGCTTTATCTGTTTTATCAATTTCTTGTCTTATGCTTTCTAGTCTTTCCATTTTTATATCTTTAATTTGTATTTTTAGTCTTTGATTTTTAATCTTTAATCTAAAACAAAAACCCTCTCTTTCGAGAGGCTTTCAATTTTTCCAGTGAACTCAAACAAACCTCTCTAGAAAGAGCTTCTAAAAAAGAAAAATCCAAAAAAGTATGTCTGATGTTTCATATTAAGCTTAATAATACCACTAACCCTATCAGCATTCAAGGGTTTAATAAAAAATTTCATTGATCTTTTTTATAACGTTTTTAATATCTTTATCATTTTTGCTCCTATCAATACCAATATGAAATTCATATCCATCGTCTTTCTTAAAGGAATGAAAAGATACAAGATTGATTCCATGTTTATTAAATATATCCGCTATCTGCTTTAGAATTCCAGGTTTGTCCTCTTTCGCTTTAATAATTATTGAATTTTCTTCAGTTAAATCTGTTAAGAGCTTAATAATCTTTTCAAAATATTGATAAGATTCTTGGATATTTTTCTTGCCAAAATGATTCTCATTAAGATGAAATTCAGAAATAAACTTATCAATATTTTTGCCATTAATTATTTCTTCATAATTTTTTACTTCCTTAGCATAAGCTTTCATTAACTCTTTTACATTAGGATTCAGCATTTGGATATCAGCATATAAAGAAGGATCTTGGGCTAAAATCCTCCCAATGAGATCTAGGCCAATTCTGTATATCGGGCTTGTATAGCTTAGACTTTCTAGAATATCAATATCCATTTTTCTAATGATAGAAGCCATAATAAGATAACTGATATGAGGCAATGCTTGAACATAAATCATAAATTTATCATGGGTAATAGGATCTGTCACTTTAATGATAGCTTGAGAATTATTTAGAATACTTAAAATCCACTTTTCCCAATCTTTTGATATTCTGATTGGGCAAAAAATAACCGTTTGCCCTCTAAAATTCTTCACACTAGGCGCACACATGGGATGTAACCCAGCTACAGATGAATGAGATTTTTTTAGGGCATCAGAAGAACGGCTTTTTAAAGAAGTAATGTCTATCCAAAGCTGATCTTTTCTAGAAAGTGGCAGAACATCCTCTATGACTTGGACAGTAACTCTTGGCCAAACCGAAAAGACAACTACATCAGACTCTTTGACAACTTCTTCATTAGTTTTTTTAGTTTGGATATCAGATCCAATTACTTCATAGCCAAGTTCTCTAAAGAAACTCTTCAACCATTTTCCATATTTGCCATTTATGCCTATAATTCCAATTTCGAGATTTTTTTTCATTATCTTTTATTTAATTAAAGGAGTCCCCTCTTGCGAGAGACTAACTTTCTTAATTATTTAACAATTAATCAATTAACCTCTCACTAAATATTTAAGCGATTAACTAAACAACCTTTATAAACCTTCTCTTCCCTACTTGATAAACGCCTTTTTCGGCTTCGAACTCTAAATCAGTAACAACTTTGTCATCTTTTTTAATTGCCTTTTGAGTAGCTAATCGGCGGGCTTCTGATTTAGAAGCTACTAACCCATTTTCAACTAAAATATCAATCAGCTTTTTGCCATCCGCTTTCACTTCTGGCATCTCGGTCGGTTTTTCTTTCCTGGCGAAGATTTTTGTAAACTCTTCTTCGGCTTTCTTAGCCTCTTTATCACCATGATATAGTTTGACAATCTCAAATGCTAATCTAGCTTTAATATCTCTCGGATTAGCACCGGTTTTTAGTTCTTTTTCGATTCTGCTGATTTCCTCACTGGGAACTCTAGTCGCTAATTTAAAATAGTGAACAATAAGTTCATCAGGAATACTCATTGTTTTTCCAAATTGAGTGGTCGCATCCTCGGTAATCCCTATGTAATTACCAAGGCTTTGGCTCATTTTTTGTTTACCATCTAGCCCAACCAAAATTTCCATTGCAACAACATCTTGTGGCTCTTGGCCATAATCTTTTTGAATATCTCTCGCTTTTAGTTCGTTAAATGTTTGGTCATTTCCAATAACAGTTAAGTCTGATTCTAGCATTACAGAATCATAAGCCTGCAAGACAGGATAAACAGGCTCATGCAGACCTATGGTTTCCCCCTTTTTTAGCCTTTCCTGAAACATATCCCTCTCCAGCATTCTAGGAGCAGTAAAATGAGACATTAAAAGAAGAAGCTCGTCTGCTTTCATTTTGTCATACCACTCGCTGTTGTATCTAATTTCTGTTTTTTTAAGGTCGAGTATTTTTCCAAGCTGATCGATATAGTTTTTAGCCATTTCTCGAACCTCTTTAGCGTCCCTTAGTTTTCTCGCATGTTCGCCCTGATCTGTCGGGTCACCAAATCGAGCAGTAAAATCCCCAATTAGAAAGACGATTTGATGACCCATTTCTTGAAGTTCTTGAAGCTTGTTATAAACAACCGCATATCCGATATGAAGATCTTTAGTAGTTGGATCAACTCCATGCTTAACTCTTAACTTCTTTCCAGACTTTAGCTTTTGTTCGAGGACTTTTTTATCAATTACATTTTCTACTCCACGAGTCAGCAGTTCTTCAATTTTTTCTTTTTCGCTCATATTTTTTCTAATTCATCACAACCCTAGATTCCCGCCTTCGCGGGAATGACGGGAAAATTTTTCTCATTTATTGAACTTGTCGATTGCTTATTGCTTATTTCTTATTACTTATCGCTAACCTAGCAACTTGCCAACTAATAAACTTACAAGCTGTATGTTAATTATCACATGATTATGCTATAATTTCAATCGATAATTAATGTCATTCCGGGCTTGATCCGGAATCTAATCTTTAAAAAAGATCCTGAATCAAGTTCAGGATGACAAAGGCCTATGTATCCTAAAAGAAGAAACAGATTTACAGTCAATCGTTTTAGAATCCCAACACCAAGACGAAAAATTACAAAGTACCGAAGAAGTCGGCTTAGAATTCCAACTTTGAGTGATTTTTCTTGGCGAAATATCAAAAGCTTTCTTAAATCGAGAGAAGGCAAGAAAAAAATCCTATATGCCAGCGCTGCTGGTCTCGGATTTATTGTTCTGCTTTTTGGCTGGTATGCCAAAGATCTCCCCACTCCAAATAAGATAAACTCGAAGTTTTCGGCCCAATCAACCCAGATTTTCGATAGAAACGGCAAGCTCCTTTATGAAATCCACGGCGATAAAAATAGAATTTTAGTAAAGCTAAATGATATCCCTATCTATGCCCAGAAAGCAACAATTGCTATAGAAGACAAAGACTTTTACAGCCACAGCGGTTTTGATGTAAAGGGCATTTTAAGAGCAGTCTTTGTCGATATCTTTACCAGAAATAAAGAACAGGGCGGAAGCACCATTACCCAGCAATTTATTAAGAACGCTCTTTTAACTGATGAGAAGTCATTCACTCGAAAAATTAAGGAATTCATCCTAGCAATAGAGATCGAACAAATGTATTCGAAAGACGATATTCTTCAGATGTACCTGAATGAGATTCCTTACGGATCAAATGCTTATGGGATTCAGGTAGCCGCAAAGACTTATTTCAATAAAGATATTAAGGATATCACTTTAGAAGAATCAGCAGTTCTAGCCGCTCTTCCTAAAGCTCCCACTTATTACTCACCTTATGGCCAGCATATAAATGAACTCTTGGCGAGAAAAGATTTAGTTTTGGATAGAATGGCAGCCCAGGGATACATCAAAAAAGAAGAAGCGGAAGAAGCTAAAAAGAAAAAGATTGCTTTCTCTGGGAAAGCTTACGGCGATATTTCCGCTCCCCACTTTGTAATGTATGTTAAGGAAAAATTAGTCGAAAAATACGGCGAGAAAATGGTCGAAGAAGGCGGGCTTAAAGTTTACACAACCCTGGATTATGAAAAGCAAAAAATAGCTGAAGAAGCTATAGCTAAATATGCCGATAGAAACGCCAATATGGGGGCAAGCAATGAAGCATTGACAGCCATCGATCCGAAAACCGGGCAAATTTTAGCCATGGTAGGAAGCAAAGATTTCTTCAACCAAGACATCGACGGTAATGTTAACGTTGCTATTATGCCGAGGCAGCCCGGGTCGTCTTTTAAGCCGTTTGTTTATGCTACTCTCTTCAAGCAAACGAATTGGGGACCCGGAAGCACGATGTACGACTTTACGACTGATTTCGGCGGCGGCTATATTCCCAAAAATTACGATGGAGCTGATCATGGTATTGTTTCTGCACGGACCGCTCTTGGAAATTCTTTGAACATTCCAGCGGTTAAGGCTCTATATATCGCCGGGATTGATGAATCTTTGACGACTGCCCACTCAATGGGGATTACCGACCTAAATGATCGCGATAAGTATGGCCTTAGCCTTGTCTTAGGCGCCGGCGAAGTAAAGCTTGTGGATATGGCTAATGCTTATGGAACTTTTGCCAACAAGGGCATCAAAAATGACACCTCTTGGTTTATAAAAATTCTTGATTCAAACGGAAAAACTTTAGAAGAATACAAACCCAACAAAGGCAAGCAGGTTTTAGATCCCCAGATTGCCTACCTTATCTCTACAATGCTAAGCGATGATACTGCTAGATCGATGGTTTTCGGAATGGGGGGAGACCTCACCTTACCGGATAGAAAAGTTGCCGCTAAGACAGGGACAACAAATGATTATAAGGATGCTTGGACTATAGGCTATACCCCAAGCCTTTCTGCCGGCGTCTGGGTCGGCAATAATGACGGAACGCCGATCAAGGGCTATGGCGGATCGATGGCGGCGGCCCCTATCTGGCATTACTTTATGGAAAATGCTTTAAAAGGAACCACGGCCGAAGACTTCCAAAGACCATCTGGAATAAAAACGGTAACCATTGATGCTGTTACCGGCAAGAAGCCAAACCCTTCGACCACCTCGACTAGAACCGACATTTTTCCTTCCTGGTACCAAATAACCGAAGCCGGGGGCGGAGTCCAAGAAATTAAAATTAATAAACTAGACGGGAAGCTAGCAAGCGCCAACTGCCCGGCTCAAATCGTCGATGTAAAATACATTAATCCAGTAAATGCCGAGATTCCGCCGGAAGATCCTGCCTTCCCCAGATGGCAGGCACCGATAGCTGCTTGGGCAGCATCTAACGGGCTTCTTACAGGAAATGGGGATGTCCCCACCCAGACTACAGCAATGTGCGATAATATCCAAAAACCGACAGTCAAGATTACTTCTCCTCTCGAAGGAGATAATATAAACGGCAAGATTAAAGTGATCGTAAAGGCAGAATCAGCCTTCGGAATTGAATCAGTAACTGTTTATTTGGATAATGCCTCTTTTGCCGCTAATTTGAATGGTCAGAATTGGGAAGCCTCGATTACGCCTCTAAAAACCGGTCTTGCAAAAATAAAAGCGGAAGCCAAGGACAAAATTGGCCAGCAAAATACCAGTCAAACTATAAACATAAATATTCAAAAATTAGTCAGTCAAATCAATGAAACTTTAAATAGGGTAATCCCTGTTCTAAAAGAAGACTGACAATTTTGTTATAATATTACTTATTGCCGTGAGAAAAGTTTTTATTAGCTACCCCTATCTGTCATTCTGAACTTGATTCAGAATCCAGAAGAGATAGATTCCGGATCAACTGATTATATTATTAAAGGAATAGTCCGGAATGACAGCTGAAGTAGATCCTATAGTTAGCAAGAATTTTTCTCCCGGTAAGAGGGAAGTGAGGCGGAAGCCAAGGCTAGGGACTTTGATAAATTGCTTTTTAGCGACTTGGTAGAGCAAAAAGAATACCATTTTGCTTTAAGCAAGGAGTCATTTGTCTCCATCCAAATCTTTTTTCTTTTGCAAAGGAGAGGTCTTTCTTTGGGATGAACTGTCTAAATTAGACATCATCCGCTCGAGGACCGAAGTCGGTAGCGTCTTTAGTTTTCGCGAACTTTAGGCCTGCCGGCTTCTTGTATATATAGCCAAAAGCTATAATAAACAGTTAACAGTAAACAATTAACAAGACTGTTCTAACTCAATAGCAATAATCCCCGACTTCTCGACTCCCTCTATAAATCCTCGGAATCCCCGATAAACTTTTAAAAGATCTTCCTTTGTCTTAGCACTTGGAATTATTTTCTCAATATTTTCTTTCTTAGCCATTTCATCAATTGTCTTAAAAATAGCAATTCTTTTTACAGATTTTACGATCTCTCCCCCGCTTTTTATATGTTTAAAGATAATTTCATCGCCAACCTTCAAACCATTAAACTTAGTGCTATATGGTCGAGTATCAATAGTCTTTAATCCATCTCTTAAAAGATTAAAGATATCTTCTTTTTCTTTATGATCAGCTACTTTTAAAATGAGGTTCATTTCTTACTTACAAATGGATTATCCTTTATATAAAACCGCCAGGGTTTATAAGCCCATTTGCCAGCATATTCTACCCCAACTCGAGTGGTTTTAACAACCTCAAACTTCTTACCTGTCATTCCAGCTTGACTGGAATCTTTTGATTCTGGCCTCCTTCCAGTCGCCAGAATGACGTCTTTAGAAAGTTTATTAGTTATATACAATTCGTTGCTCTCAACCAAATCCACTCCGTTTTGAATCCCGGTAATCTCCATCCAACGAGTTAAAACCCCCGGTCCGCTGCCAAGTTTTCTTAGTTCTTTAATTCTCTCTTTTGTCATCTCGAGCGGAGCCTCAGCGAAGTCGAGAGATCTCTTCGCTTCGGTCGGAGTAACAGGCTCAACGGCGCGAATCAGTATGCCAGCTGGAAAATCTTTCTCTTCGGTAATAATATTTAGAAGATAATACATCCCGTAAATCATATAGACATAGGCATAGCCCGGCTCACCGAAAAGGATCTCATTTCTTTTGGTCCGGCCAAACCTCCCATGGCAAGCCTTGTCTTCTTCACCGATGTAAGCCTCAGTTTCAACTATTTTACCGATGTATTTTTTGCCCCTATAATCATGAATTAAAAATTTGCCTAGGAGTTCCTTCGCTACAGTCAAAGTATCTCTGGCATAAAAATCTCTTTTTAGTTTAGACATGAAGCTATTATATCAGAACGTTCATTGCAAAGTCTGTCTTCGAACACCAGATCACATATCAGTTTTCAAAGCGAGTGAGAAGTGAGCGAACGTTTGAAAAAATACTTTCCGGTATCGGACTTGTTGTATTTTTTCAAAGTTTGAACGAACGTCCGAGTGACAACTTTGAGAAGCTGCTTATGTGAGCGCTTTTGTCCACTTTTGGCAAGACAAAAGTGGAAGAATCTTAGATTCCAAATCAAGTTCGGAATGACAGGGCTAAGCCGGTTTCTTAACGAAAGTTTTTTTTTCTTTTGGCTCTATTGGTTCGGCAAAGAACATTTTGCCGGCATCAGTCTGGAAAATCCTCTTTATCTGAACGATGATTTCTTGGCCCAGGAATTTGTCCCCACCTTCGACGACAATCATCGTCCCGTCAGGAAGATAGCCGACCCCCTGGGTTTTCTCTTTTCCTGCTTGAATTATTTTTAAGTTTAATTCTTCGCCGGGAATAATAGCAGTTTTCACTGCATTAACCAGTTCATTAACATTTAAGACTCCTACGCCTTCGACTTTGGCTATTTTATTCAAATTATAATCAACAGTAACTAAAGACCCTCCTCTTTTCTTGGCTAGTTTAACTAGTTTAGAGTCGACTTCTTTTATCTCAGGGAAATCATTATCGATAATTTTCACCTTATTTTTACTTTTTTTCTTTAGATTATTTAAAAGTTCCAGGCCCCTTCGCCCTTTCTCCCTTTTTAAAGCCAAGTCGCTATCGGAAATAGTTTGCAGTTCTTTTAAAACAAATCTTGGAACAATTAGATTTCCAGGCAAAAAGCCGGTTTTAATAATGTCAGCTATTCGCCCGTCGATAATGGCCGAAGTATCTAGGATAAGCTCTCGGGGAAAGCTTTCACTGTGACTTTTGGGACTAAGAGAGGTCACAAATTTAAAGATCCTTGACATTCCTTCAAATCCAGCAATAATCAAATGTTTTTTGGAGAGAAATAGAATCAGTGTCCCGAAAACACTGATTACGGTAATAACGATCGGAATCCAGATGCCATAGTCTCCAGGCAGTTTTGACAAAGGCACGGAAGCCAAGGCACCAATAAGAAGCCCGACAATCGTTCCGAAAATACCTAAAAAAAGGACATTAGTCGACAACTGAAGTAATCTTGAGATAATAATAAGTCCGATAAACCCTAGTATTAGGGAGATAAAAATGATGGGGAAAATTTGCATGATAATTCCTTAAATGATAAATCCTTTAAAACCTTTGAAGGTGCAGCTTAGAATTTAGGATTTAGAATCAAGAATTTAGATACCATTTGATCCTACTACTAAATTCTAAAGACTATATTCTAGATTCTAACCTAGTACTGCTTCTATCGCTTCTTTTAGATTATTAACCGTTTTGGCTTTAATGTCAAATTTTTCGTTTGTTTTAGGAATAATACAATTATTAAATCCTAATTTCTTGGCTTCTTTAAGTCTTTCTTTTATATTATGAACCGCTCGGATTTCTCCGGCAAGGCCGACTTCTCCAAAAACGCAAATGTTTTTAGGCAGTGGTTTGTTTTTATATGAAGAAGCAATAGCCAGGCAAACAGCAAGATCTAGAGCTGGTTCTTTTATTTTAATGCCGCCAACGATATTTACGAAAATGTCTTGGTTAAGCAGGTTAAGCCCTGCTCTTTTGGAAAGAACAGCCGTAAGAACTTGCAGCCTATTTAAATCAAAGCCTGAAGCTGTCCTTTTCGGGTAGCCAAAATTCGTCTGGTTCGTCAGGGCTTGGACTTCGACAAGAAGCGGACGAGTCCCCTCCATAGTCGCAAAAACGGCGCTTCCCGAAGCATTCGTTTTTTCGCTCAAAAGGATTGCCGAAGGATTTTTGACTTCAGTTAGCCCTTTGTCCCCCATCTCAAAAACTCCTGTCTCATTTGTTGAACCAAATCTGTTTTTAACGCATCTTAAAATTCTGAAATCCGCCATCTTATCGCCTTCTAAATAAAGAACTGTGTCAACCAAATGTTCTAATATTTTTGGCCCGGCAATATTCCCTTCCTTAGTAACGTGTCCGATAATGAATGTAGCTATATGGTTTTTCTTGGCAAAATCCATCAGTTTAGAAGTGGAAAGACTCACCTGACCAATGCTTCCCGGCGCCCCTGTCAAATCCTCCGACCACATTGTCTGGATCGAGTCGATAATTAGAAAATTCGGCTTTTCACTCTCGACTTGGCCAATAATTGTTTCAATATTCGTCTCTGGAAAAACAAGAAGACTTTTGGATTCAATCCCTAAACGATCTGCCCTTAGCTTCAGCTGATAAGCCGATTCTTCGCCTGAAGAATATAATACGGAAGCTCTATCTTTAAGTAGTTTGTCAGCGACTTGAAGAACCAAAGTAGACTTTCCAATTCCTGGGTCGCCGCCGATTAAGATAAGAGAGCCAGGGACGATCCCTCCACCAACCACTCTGTCAAACTCTTCCATGCCTGTTTTGGCTCTGCTAAAATCGTTCCCTTTTATCTCGGAAAGGCGCTCTATTTTGGAATCACGATTTGATGCTCTGCTTCCACCCGTTTTAGATTCTGAAATTGTCTCAACCAAGCTGTTCCACTCACCGCAGTTTTGGCATTTCCCGCTCCATGCTGGGAAAGACCCCCCGCAGTTTTGGCAAACAAAACTAGTTTTCGTTTTAACCATACCTAAAGGATAATTGATGAAATAAATAAGAACAAGTAGACAAAGTAATTTAAATTAATATTTAACCTAATTACTCCTAATCACTCTAAATAAATTCAAATGCCTAAATCAGGCACAAATTTAAATATTTATTAGGGCAATTAGATTAGAAATTAGCGCAATTCTCCCATTACTTCTTACTCGCTTCAAAGACGTAAAGCTGGAGATCGTTCCCTCTTTTTAAGACAGAGATTGTATCGCCTTCTTTAAATTCACCTGAAAGAATCCCGGAAGCCAGAGGATCTTCTATTAAGTTTTGGATTGCTCTTCTTAAGGGCCTCGCCCCATTATCTTGATCAAATCCTTTTTCAACCAAGATGTCCTTGGCTTCGCTTGTAACTTTTAGAGTAATCTTTTGATCCTTTAGCCTTTCTGAAAGCTCATCCAGTTGAAGATCGACGATTTTCTTGATTTCTTCCTTATTTAAAGGCTTAAAGACGACTACTCTGTCAACTCTATTTAGAAACTCCGGACGAAACTGCTTCTTAAGTTCTGCTGTTGCTTTCTCTTTAATCTTTTCATAATCAAGTTCTTCTTTTTTCTTATCATCGCCTTCAGCCCTAAAACCAACTTCAGAGACTTTGAAGAGGTCCTTTGCTCCGACATTTGATGTCATAATAACGATCGTATTTTTGAAATCAACTTTGATACCCTTGGCATCCGTCAGATAACCGTCTTCTAAGATCTGAAGAAGCATGTTGAAGACATCTGGATGGGCTTTCTCAATCTCGTCGAATAGGACGACGGAGTAAGGTTTCCTGCGAATGGTTTCTGTGAGTTGGCCGCCTTCTTCAAACCCTACATAGCCAGCCGGTGCTCCGACTAGCCTCGCCACATTGTGCTTCTCCATAAATTCGCTCATATCGACTTTAACCAAAGAATCAGGTGAACCGAACATTTCGGCAGAAAGCACTTTGGCAAGTTCTGTCTTTCCAACGCCAGTGGGTCCTAGGAAAATAAAGGAGCCGATTGGCCTATTTACATCGGAAATTCCTGTCCTCGAACGCCTTATAGCCGAGGCGACCATAGAGACTGCCTCGCTTTGCCCTATTATTTTTTTCTTTAAATTATTCTCTAAATTTACTAAACTTTCCGTCTCTTTTTTCACAAGCCTAGTTACAGGAATTCCGGTAGAGATAGAGACGACTTCGGCGATTTCTTCAGAATCAATTTTCAGTCTCTCGTCGTCATTGATTCCCTCCCTTTTTCTGATATTCATTATCTTCGCTTGGAGCAAATCCTCTTTTTGTTTCAGCTGGGCGGCATAAGCAAAGTTCTGAGAAAGAACCGCATCTTCTTTTTCGGATATAGTCTTTTTAAGCTCTTGCACCAGATCTTTCAAAACTTTCGAAGAAGAACCTTTCTTAACCCTCAAGAGACTTCCAGCTTCGTCAATAAGATCAATAGCTTTGTCAGGTAAAAATCTATCGGAAATGTATCTCTTTGAGAGTTTGGCTGCCGATTCGAGAGCGCTATCGGTAATCTTTATCTTGTGATGATCTTCATATTTTTTCCTTAAGCCCTTTAAGATTTTGACTGTAGCGTCCGGAGTCGGCTCTATCACCTGAACCGGCTGAAATCTTCTCTCTAAAGCAGAATCTTTTTCGATGTATTTTCGATACTCATCTAGAGTCGTTGCCCCGATCACCTGGATTTCACCCCTGCTCAAGGACGGCTTGAAAATATTGGAAGCATCGATCGCCCCTTCGGCAGCGCCCGCTCCCACAATATTGTGAATCTCGTCTATGAAAAGAATGACTTCTCTATTGGCTTTGACTTCTTCAATAATCTTTTTAAGCCTTTCTTCGAATTCGCCTCGGTATTTTGTCCCCGCAATAACCGAAGCCAGGTCAAGCATCGCAATTCTCTTGCCTTGGAGCATTTCCGGGACTTCTTCAGCCACGATAAGCTGGGCTAAGCCTTCGACAATTGCCGTTTTCCCCACCCCCGGCTCGCCTATAAGAACCGGGTTATTTTTTGTTCGCCTATTTAATATTGAAATAACTCGTCTAAGTTCATCTTGGCGACCGATCAAAGGATCAAGTTCTCCTTTTTTAGCCAAATCATTTAAATCAACACTGAAATTATCGAGAGCCGGCGTTTTTGAGGACTTTTCGACTGGTTTTCTCTGGAAACCGCCCCCTAAGAAATCGTTCTGCATTTCAGGATAGAAGAAATTCGAGCTTTGCATAAAGCCTTCAAGCTCTGTTTTGATACTTTCAACGTTTACCTGGATAGTTTTTAAAATCTCGGCTGCTCGGGAATTTTTCTGATTTAATATTGAAAAGAGGAGATGCTCTGTCCCGACATAGCGCGACCCGACTTTCCTGGCTATAAGAAATGCTTCTTCGATCGCTTTTTTAGTAAGAGATGAGAGACCAGCCGCTATTTCAGCTGTTCTCACAGTATTTTCAGTTTCTGGACTTAAAACAAATTTTAGTTTTTCTTTTGTCACTTCAAAATTGGAAAGTACTGCCGCCCCGATGCTTTTGTCAACGGATACAATTCCAAAAAGCAAATGGTCAGTTCTAATTTTCTGCGAACCGATTTCGAAAGCAACATCTTGAGCCTCTACCAATGACTTTTTTGCATTTTCGGTAAATCGCTCAAAAAATTTATTTTGTTTTCTTTCCATTTTCTTTCCCCCTTATTAGACCTTAAGTTTTACTTGCTTACTCAAATCTTCTCATTTGAACTTTCCATAGTCTTTAGGCAAAACCACAAAAACTACGAAAAATTATTGGCCGCTTTCCTCTAAAATATCATCGACCAGTTCTTCTTCTGTCTGATTTGAATTATCTGACTTTTGAGAAGGCTTTTCGACTTCAGTTTTTGAAGCCCCCGACCCCAAAATTTCGGCTTCGTCAACTGCTTCAGCAGGCTTAATCTCCTTATCCGGCAAAGCCATATCTGACGTGGCGGAGACGGATTCAGCTTTTGCCTCTGGCTCCGTATCTTGTTCTAGAATATCCTCTACTTCTTTAACAGCTTGTTCTTCTTCGCTTTTCTCCGCTTTTTCTTTAGGCTTTGTTTCTGGTTTTTCGGCTTTTTCTTTCACCGGCTCTTCTTCTTTTGTTTCTGCCACTGCTTTTACTTCTGTTTCCTGCCCTATTTGTTCTTTTGTTTCTTCGACCTCTGGCTTCTCTTCAATAGGTTTCTCTTCTTCTAAAGCCTCTATTTCCTCATTTTTGCCAACTACTTCCTCTGGTTGCTTTTCCTCTTTCAAAGACTCAGCTGCCTCTTCGGCCGCTCCGACGCCTTCGCCTTTTCTTTCTTCGATATCAATATTCCAACCAGTAAGTTTCGCTGCCAGACGAACATTTTGGCCGTTTTTCCCGATAGCTAACGAAAGCTGGTCTTCAGGGACGATTACCTTAGCTTTCTTCTCTTCCTCATTAAGTTCGACTTCAATCACTTTGGCTGGAGACAAAGCATTGGTAATGAATTCCTTGGGATCTTCTTTCCAAAGGATAACGTCGATTTTCTCTTCACCAAGTTCAGATAGAACAGCCTGGACTCTTATCCCTCTCTGGCCGACACAAGACCCGACTGGATCGACATTTTCGTCTGTCGAATCAACCGCCATCTTGGTCCTGTGGCCGGCTTCTCTGGCTATCGCTTTAATTTGAACGATTCCAGCTTCGATCTCCGGAACTTCCGTCTCAAAGAGTCTTTTGACAACGCCCGGATGAGAGCGAGAGACAACAACCTGCGGCCCTCTGGTGCTCTGTTCAACTTTAACGATATAAACTTTTAGCCTCTGGCCGATATAATATCTTTCGCCGTCAACCTGCTCATTCGCAAAAAGAACGCCTGAAGCTTGGCCTAAGTCAACAATGACAGTATTCCCTTCTATCCTCTGAACGCTGGCGTTGACCAATTCACCTTCTTTATCTTTATATTCTGAAAAAACCATGTCTCTTTCGGCTTCTCTGATCCTTTGGATAATAATCTGTTTTGCGGTCTGGGCGGCGATTCGGCCGAAATCCTCCGGGAATTCCTCTTTTTCAACCATATCGCCGATTTTCGCGTCTTTTTTTATTTTTTTAGCATCTTCCAAGCTTATCTCTAAATTGCTATTTTCAACGTCTTTAACGACTTCTCTAGTTACAAAAACTTTAATGTCGCCGGTCTCCTCATCAATCTTTACTCTGGCTTGCTGGTCTTTCTCGCCATAGTCTTTTTTGTATGCAGCAGCCAAGGCGGCTTCGACCGTCTCTAAAATAACTTCTTTAGGGATATTTTTCTCTTCAGCAATCTGATTGATTGCGGCTAAAAATTTTGGTTGCATGATTTTCTTCTCCTTTTATCCAGATATTGTCATCTCGAGCGAAGTGATAATGAAGCCGAGAGATCTAGATTCCTCCGCTTCATTCTTCGCCAAAGCTACGAATGACAAGTCGGTCGGAATGACAGTAATCGAATGTTAATTCACTAGGGCTGAAAAAAGCCGGAACTTGCCCGACTCAACCCTTTTCAATCTTGGTTTTATTCTAGCCGACTATCCCCGCTCTGTCAAGCTAGAAATGAAAAATAGGTACAAAAAACCCCTGCTTTTTGTAATACTCGAGAAATCTTTATTCAAAAAATATTTGTCATCTCGAGCATAGCCGAGAGATCTCTTTTAGATTCCTCCACTCCGGTCGGAATGACAAAAAGAAAT
>JAMCYV010000021.1 GCA_023473595.1 Patescibacteria group bacterium
TCAGAGCCTCAATAGTCGTCCCTTTTAAAGAAATAGTTATCATTTTGTTTTTCGCCTTTCCAACCGCTTTTCTAACAGCCACAGCGACTTCATTGCCTTTGGCAACGCCTAGGCCTACTTTGCCATTTTTGTCTCCAACTACAACCAGAGCTCTGAATCTCATTCGGCGGCCGCCTTTGACAACTCTTGTAACTCGGTCGATCTGGACAACTTTCTCCTCAAAGGCTTCTTCGGGGATTTCTTTGATCTCAAGCCGATTCTCTATCTTTTCCTTCTGCAAGCCGTCTTTTTTACCGACTGTTTTTATAATATCTTCTCTTGTTTCTTCTTTCATATCCTCTTCTTAAAATTTTAATCCTTGTTCTCTTGAAGCTTCGGCCAAAGCTTTAATCCGGCCATGATATTTCTTGCTGCCCTTATCGAAAACAACGCTTTGAATCTTCTTTTCCAAAGCTTTTTTAGCTACTAGCTTCCCTACTTCCTTAGCAGATTCAGTGTTTTTACCCGATTTTTTGGCAGTCTTATCCGTTATATGAATCAAAGTTTTCCCTTTGCTATCATCGATAACCTGGGCTGAAATATGTTTATTGCTGAAAAATACCGAAAGCCTTGGAGTCTTTTCATCCCCCGATACTTTGGCTCTTATTCTTTTTTTTCTAATAATTTTTTTAACCTGTTTAATATCCATAATATATATCCTTATTCAACTATTTAACTAATCAACTAATTAACTATTTAGCCGTTTTCCCGGCTTTGCGTCTGACTCTCTCATCAATATATCTTATACCCTTGCCTTTGTACGGTTCGGGCTTTTTGATTTTTCGGATGTCAGCTGCAAACTGGCCGACAGTTTCTTTATTTGCCCCTGAAATAATGATAAAGTTCTTTTCTATTTTTACATCTAAACCTTGAGGGATGGTTTTAACAACAGGATGAGAAAAACCAACGTTCAAAGTCAAATTATTATCTTCAACCGCTGCTCTATAACCAACCCCGTGG
This sequence comes from Patescibacteria group bacterium, assembly GCA_023473595.1. GTDB lineage: Bacteria > Patescibacteriota > CPR2 > UBA1875 > JAMCYV01 > JAMCYV01. The sequence goes on from JAMCYV010000021.1 coordinate 1,000, forward strand.
ATAGACAATCTTTTTTCAAAACCTTCGCTCACGCCCTTAATCACATTATAGACCAAGGTCCTTGAAAGCCCGTAAAGCTTTTGTGATTCTTTGGTTTTCTTATTAAGACTCACTATTACCACTTTATCTTCTTTTTTAACATCAATAAGCTTATCAAAGGTGTATGAAAGCTCCCCTTCTTTTCCTTTGGCAGTAATCGTTCTTCCAGCAATCTGGACTTCGGTGCCTTCCGGTATATTAATTGGTAATTTTCCTATTCTAGACATTTTTGCTTCTTAATACAATTTACAGATTAATTCTCCTCCCAAACCTTCCTTTTTGGCTTTTTTACCGCTCATAAGCCCCTTGGAAGTGGAAATAATAACAAGTCCGTATCCGTTTAAGACTTTAGGAATTCTGTCTTTGCTGCTATAGACCCTTCGCCCTGGCTTGCTGATTTTTTCCAAATGCGTAATAGGAGTTTTACCGTCAATGTAAAGCTGGCATTCAATAAATTTCTTAGATCCTTCTATCCTTTCCTCGAAATCACCGATATAACCTTCTTCCTTAAGAACGCGGGCAATTTCCGCTTTAATTTTAGAACTAGGAAATCTAACGACATCCTTCCCTATTGTTAGAGCGTTTCTCATTCTAGTTAACATATCTGAAATTGGATCCATAATTACCATTTTTATCTTTTCTCCTAAATATTCTTCTTTTTAGCCTTTACTATTTATTAATTTTGAATTGTTAATTGCTAATTAATCCCTACCAGCTGGCCTTTCTTACTCCCGGAATTTCTGACTTTGAGGCAAATTCCCTAAAGCATATCCTGCAAAGGCCGAATTTCCGAAGATAACCGTGCTTTCTGCCGCAGTTCTTGCAACGATTAATTTTTCTGGTAGAAAACTTAGGTTTTCTTTCAGCTTTAATTTCCAAAGCTTTTCTAGCCATTTGTAACCTCCTTTGCCTTTTCAAACTTAAATCCCATTTCTTCTAAAAGGGCTTTGGCTTCTTTATTGTTTTTAGCCGTGGTTCCTATATTTACTTGCAGACTGAATGATTGCCCTTGATCTTCATAAGATATTTCCGGGAAAACCATATGATCGCGGATTCCCAAGCTGTAATTCCCTTTCTTGTCAAAAGCTGATAGTTTAATTCCTCTAAAATCCCTAACTCTTGGTAAAGCAATATTTATCAGTTTATCTAAAAAATCATACATTCTTTTGCCTCTTAATGTGACTTGAACGCCAATAGGCATCTTTTCCCTAAGTTTAAAACCGGCAATCGATTTTTTGGAAACTGTTCTTATTGGCTTTTGGCCGGTAACTAAAGCGAGTCTTTCCTCTGTAAATTCTAGGAATTTTTGATCAGCGACTGCTCTACCAACTCCTGCATTAACAACTATCTTTTTAACTCTAGGAATTTCAAAGATATTGGAGTAGCCAAACTTTTCCTTCAAACTTTTCTTAATCTCTTTATTGTATTTTTCTTCTAATTTTGACATTACTTTTCCTTTTTAATATGGTCTAAGGAACTTGCGCATTTTTTGCAAATTCTCTCTTTGCCACCCTTTACTTTTTTGATGGAAATTCGGGTTGCTTTATTACAACTTGGACAGATAACCATGGTATTAGCTGCATAAATCGGAGCTTCAAAAGTTAAAATCCCGCCTTTTTTGGTTTTGGCTGTCGATTTGGCGTGTTTTTTCGCCATATTAATGCCTTCGACAATAATCTTCCCTGATTTTGCCGATACTTTGGAAATGATACCGGTTTTGCCACGGTCTTTTCCTTTTCTTATTAAAACTTTGTCATTCTTTTTGATATTCATATTTATAATACCTCTGGTGCAAGTGAAATTATTTTCATAAAGCCTTTTTCTCGAAGCTCTCTCGCCACTGGGCCGAAAATTCTTGTTCCTCTGGGAAGACCTGTTTTATCTACTAATACGCAGGCGTTTTCATCAAATCGGATAATCGATCCGTCTTTTCTTCTAAAATCTTTCTTTTGTCTTACAATTACTGCCCGGGCAACTTCTTTTTTCTTGGCGTTAGAGTTAGGAATTGCCTTTTTGACAGAGACAATGACAACGTCGCCAAGGCCGGCGTATCTTCTCCTGGTTGCCCCCAAAACCTTGATACACTCGACTTCTCTAGCGCCGGTATTGTCTGCTACCTTTAATTTTGTCTCTGCTTGGATCATAAACAACTAATTTACTAATTTAATACTAATCTTACTAATCTACGAATTTTTATTATCTCTCCTATGACCTATAAACTATTTAACTAATTAACTTTTTCTTTTTTACTTTTTACTTCTTTTTGATCTTTGATTTCTGATTTTTGATTTATTACGACCCATCTTTTATCCTTGCTTAAAGGCTTGGATTCTTCGATTGTAACTTCATCGCCAATATTAAAATCTTTGGAATTTTCAGCATGTACTTTAAACTTTGTGGTAACGCGAAATTTTTTCTTATATAAAGGGTGTTCCTTTATCCTATCTACCGCCACGACCAAGGTTTTTTCCATTTTGTTTGATACAATTTTTCCTTTTAATCTTCTTTTCATAGCTAATTTACGAATTTAATACTAATCTACGAATAATTTTTGAATTTTTATTTGTCATTTTCCCCGAAGCTACTTTTTAATTTAAACCTGGGGTTCGGGGTCCCGATATCCTTCGGGAGATTTTTGACTTTTGCGTTTTGACTTTCCAGAGCCTCAATTTCCCTTTCCCTAAGGATTGTCTCGATTCTTGCAATGTCTCTTTTAACCTCTCTTAAGCTTCTTACATTCTTTTCTTCCCTGACTGCAACTTTAAACCTTGACTCTTGAAGTTTCTTTTTTTTGTCCTCAACTTCCTTTTTTAAGACATCGTCTTTTTTGTCCAAAATATCTTTAATCTTCATGCTTTTCTCCAATTATTTCCTTTTCGATAACTTTGGTCGCAACTGGAAGCTTATAAGTTGCAAGTTTCAAAGCTTCTAAAGCCAGGTCTCTGGCTACTCCATCCATCTCAAAAAGAATTCTGCCTGGTTTTACGACTGCTACAAAATGGTCCGGTGCCCCTTTGCCTTTTCCCATCCCCATTTCATTTGGTTTTTTGGTAACCGGTTTGTCAGGGAAAATTCGAATCCAAATCTTACCTCCTCTTTTTACCTGTCTGGTCATAACTCTTCTTGCAGCCTCAATCTGCCTAGAAGAAACCCAACCGGCACCCAAGGACTTAATCGCATATCTGCCAAAATTAATTTCCGTTCCACGGCTATCTCTGCCATATTGGGGATTTTTCATCTGTTTTCTATATTTTGTCTTCTTTGGAAGTAACATTATTTTCTCCCTTTGGTTATGCTTTCAATCGGTTCTTTAATTTCAAATTTCTTCTCAATTTCCTTACCCTGATATATCCAAACTTTGACTCCAATAATTCCATATGTTGTTTTTGCTCTTGAATAAGCGTAATCAACATCAGCTTTGATAGTCTGCAAAGGAATTGTCCCTTTGTAAACAAACTCGTTTCTTGCAATTTCTGCCCCATTCAATCTTCCTGAAACCTTGATTTTGACTCCTTTGGCGCCAGCTTTTAAGACTCTTTCAGTTGCTTGGTTGATTGCTCTTCTAAAGGCGATTCTTTTCTCAAGCTGGGAAGCAATAGAATCAGCGACAAGCTTGGCATTCAAATCTACGTCCTTTATTTCTTCAATGCTAATATCTTTAATTTTGCTTTTAACTAGTTTCTGAAGTTTATTTTTAAGATCAATAGCACCAGTGCCGCCTCTTCCAATAATCATTCCCGGCCTCGAGGTCTTAATATAAATTTTGACTTCATTAGCGCCTCTTTCAATCTCTATATCGGCGACCCCGCCTTTAACGCCTAAACTGTCATTGATCTCCTTTCGGATTTTAATGTCCTCAATTAGAAAATTGGCATAATCAGCGTCTTTGGCAATCCATTGGGATTTCCATTTGCCGGTTACAAGCGTTCTAAAACTAATTGGATTTGTTTTTCTTCCCATAACTTTAATTATTAATTATCCTGTTTTTCTCCTAAAGAATCGACTGAATCCCCTTGCCTCTTCCTGTTTTTTACCTTGTTCTTTAACCATTTCAGGCTTGAATTGTTCCTGCTTCTCTATCTTCACTTCTTCTACCTCTTCTTTCTTCACTTCTTTCTCTGGCTTTTCGGCTTTTGCCCTTTGAATCTTGGCTTCGCCGGAAACAATTATTGTTATATGGCTGGTTTTTTTCTCAATCGGGTGAGCCATGCCTTTTGGCGCCGGCTGATATCTCCTGAATGAAGGGCCTTTGTCAACTGTAATTGCCTTAACAACAAGGTCTTTCTTATCCAAAAGGAAGTTGTTTTCAGCGTCAGAAATCGCCGTCTTTAAGACTTTGCCGATAATTTTGGCGCTCTTTTGAGGCATAAATTGAAGTGTTATTTGGGCATCTAAAGCCTTCATCCCTCTGATTTTTGAGGCGACGCTCCGTGCCTTAGTAGGCGATATTCTAATAAATTTTCCTTGTGTTTTCACTTCCATCTTTTATTCCTGTTTCTTGGCTTCTTCTTTGGCCATCTTTCCGCCGTGACCCCTAAACTTTCTGGTCGGGGCAAATTCTCCTAGCTTGTGGCCGACCATATTTTCGGTGATAAATACCGGGATATGTTCTTTCCCATTATGGACGGCTATGGTGTGGCCGACCATCTCCGGGCTTATGTCGGATCTTCTGGCCCAAGTTTTAATAACTTTCTTCTGGCCTGCCGGAATGTTTATAATTTTTTTAAGTAATTTTGCGTCCACATAGGGACCTTTTTTAAGCGATCTCGACATCTTATTTCTTCCTACTCTTAATAATTAATTTATTGGATTTTTTCTTCCTGTTTCTAGTTTTAAAGCCTAAAGCCGGAGCCCCCCAGGGTGTTTTCGGCTGGGTCAAGCCTACCGGCGAATGGCCTTCTCCTCCGCCGTGCGGATGGTCAACCGGATTCATAGACTTTCCTAAAACAGTCGGTCTTATGCCCATATGCCTTTTTCTGCCAGCTTTTCCGATTTTAATATTCGCATGATCCGGATTGGAAACCATCCCTACGCTCGCATAAGCAGCCGCTTCTATTAATCTTACTTCCCCTGAAGGAAGCTTAAGATGAGCAAATCGGCCTTCCTTGGCTAAAATTTGGACAGACGTGCCGGCTGATCTTGCAAGTTTTGCGCCGCCGCCTGGAACAAGCTCTACATTGTAAACAACGGTGCCGGTTGGAATTTTGGCAAGAGGAAGCCTGTTTCCTATCCTTACCTCTGCTTCTTCCCCAAATTCGATTGTACCCCCTACCTTAACTTTTTGAGGTGCGATAACATAGTATTTTTTTCCATCCTCAGTTTCCACCAGAGCTAATCTTGCCGAACGATTCGGATCATATTCGATAGCGACAACCTTAACTCTGCCGATAACCGGATTCTTGAAAGAAACCATTCTATACTTTCTCTTGGCGCCTCCGCCCCTGTGGCGAACGGTAATCTTGCCCTGAGCATTTCTGCCAGCGCTTTTTTTGGCAATTCGAACTAGAGACTTTTCCGGAGTCTTCTTGGTGATGTCCTCGAAGGCATCCTTGGTCATCCCTCTCTGTGCAGATGTAACTGGTTTTAATTTCTTAATTGCCATAAATTTCCTTTATTTTGCAAAATCCTTAATTTCCTGGCCTTTTTTCAGGGTAACAATTGCTTTTTTCTTGTCACTCCTTTTGCCCTCTTTTCTTTTGCGGCCGAACGTCTTAACCTTACCCTTTTGAACTAATATATTTACGTCTGTTACCTCGACTTTGAAACCTTTTTCGACGGCTTCTTTTACCTGGAGCTTATTGACTTTGGAATCAACCCAGAAGAAATATTTCCCGCTCTCGGCTCCGGCGAAGCTTTTCTCTGAAATTACTGGTTTTACTAATATATCTTCTCTTGCCATTTATTTCTCCAGCTGTTTAATAGCTTCAGTTAATGAATCTCCGGCAAATACCAATGTTCCGGCTCGCAGCACGCTCATAGCGTTCAAATCCTTGTAAAATACAATATCGACTTTTTTAATATTCCCAAAGGCTTTTTTAACCATATTTTTGTCGTCTTTCTCTCCCAAAACTAGAAGAACTCTGCCCTGGATGGGGAGCTTAGACAAAACTAAAGCTGATTCCTTTGTCTTAGGCTCTTTAATGTCAAATTTGTCCAAACCGATAATATTATCCTTTTTAAGTGCCAAAGCAGCGATTAATGCTCCTCTCTTTTTCTTCTTTGGAATCATTTTGTAATGATTCTCTTCGCCTGTCGGACCGAAGATATTGCCGCCGCCTCTCCAAATTGGGTTTCTAATAGAACCGGTTCTCGCCCTCCCTGTTCCTTTCTGTCTGTAAGGTTTCTTGCCTCCGCCCGAAACTTCACCCCTCTTTTTAGTCTTGGCCTGGGCTAATCTTGCGTTTGAAAGGTGCATAACTACGACTTCTGAAAGCAGTTTTTCCTTATCTTTGACATCGAAAATCTTAGATTTAATTTCTAAATCGCTTTTCTTTGTCCCTTTTTTGTCATAAACTGCTACTTTCATTTAATTCCTTGCTACTAGCTACTTGCTACTGACCCCTGAAATTAATATTAATCCTTTCTTTGGTCCCGGAACAGCGCCTTTAAGAGCAATCATATTATTTTCGGCATCAACCGAAACCACCTTTGTGCTTTTAACGGTGCTTCTTGCGTGTCCCATCCGGCCTGAAAGCTTGGTTCCTTTAAAAACATGCTGAGGGAACATAGCGCCGATAGATCCCGGCGCTCTGTGATGGTGGGAACCGTGGCTCATGGGCCCCCTGTGGAAATTATGTCTTTTTATAACTCCAGCAAAACCCTTGCCTTTGGAAGTCCCGATTATCTTAACGCTGTCTCCTTCTTGAAAGATGTCAGCTTTGATCTCATCTCCGACCTTGTATTCGGCCTTTTTGCCTTCTTTTTCTACTTCGACAACTTCCCTATCAAGTCTGGCCTCTTTCAAGAATCTTAGTTTCTTATTTAATTTTGCAAGGTGCCCTTCCTGGGGTTTTTTAATCTTCTTTGTCTCTTCAAAACCGATCTGAATAGCGCTATATCCGTCCTTTTCTAAGGTTCTAATCTGGGTAATAAAGCATGGCCCGGCCTCTACAACGGTCACGGGGATCATCTCCCCCTTGTCATTGTAGACGTGTGTCATACCTACTTTTCGGCCTAAAATCGCTTTCATGTTTACGAATTAATCGCTAATTTATAACGAATTGATACTAATTCCTTTCCCCTTATTCGTCATCCTGGCTTGCCCAGGATCTTCCCCTTGCTACAGACTACTGCCGACTTCTACTGCTTAGCAGCCATTGTTTTTGCACACAAAAACATTTGCCTGGCAAATGGCCAGTATCCCCCTTCGCTTTGCTCAGGGTAAACTTAATTATTTAGCTTGTCCCGAGCGTAGCGAGGGAAGACTTAACCAATTCCCAGCTGTCTTTCCCTTAACTTTTAATAACCTTAACTAAGTATAGCAAAAAGTAATCCACTTGGCAAGAGTTTTTAGCCTAATCAAAAATGGTTGCAAAAACAAGAACTTAATGCTACTATCTTTCTGTTTTTCGCTTAGAAAAGGAGTGAGTCCCTTGAAATTAAGTAATTTTGTCGTAGGAATAAAAACGGCGCCAAGTACTCAAACAATTTTGAAATCAAAGGGTAAAATAATCCAGATAGACCTTAATCTTCCCCTTGAAAACAAGATAGAAAGAGTGCTCCTCTATCTAACAAGAATCAAGCCTTTAAGTGATGACCTTATTAAATACTCTGGAAGACTCCTATCAGAGGAGACAATTCCTAGAGTTGAAGGCTACTTCGGGATCATCAGCTTAAAAACCACAACATTCGACGGCCTTGCAGATGGTATCATGGTTTTCAAGCGAGAGTTAATTGACTATTCACGAGCTTCAATATTTAGAAAAAAGGTTGATAAATTCTTTGCTATGCGGATAAAACCTCCCCTCTCCACTGCCTTTAAAAACTAAGAAAGTGCCAATAATCCTTAAAATTAACCAACAAGCATAAAGACGGGTCTCATTCGACCCGTCCTTTCAGTTTATTCACAGTTGGTAAGAGTTTTTAAATATACTTTTTGATTATTCCCCTCACAGCTAAAAAAGATTTTGGCAGAGATGGAACAAACTCATCCGGATTTTCGACTAAATCTTTTTCCAACTGGTCTATTGGAAACCAACCTATCTCTGCAACTTCTTCTTTCTGAAACTTAAATTGATTCAAATTCCAATCTAGTTTTGCAATAAATTTCTGACCGAAAAAACGCCATTCTCCATCAACAAAGCTTTTAGGGCATTTAATAAAAGAAGTATTTCTTATCCCTAGCTCTTCAAAAGCTTCCTTTTTAATATTAGTTTCATAGGTTTCGCCTTCTTCAACAGTCCCAGCAACTGCCGGACCCCATTTTCCAGGATCATGTTTTTTATCAAAAGCTCTTCTGGCAAGCAAAGTTTCATTTTTGCTGTTTATAATCCACAAAGCTGATACTCGATAGATGTCTTCCTTAGTAATAAGGTTTCTTTCCTTTGCTCCCATAACATTATCTTTTTTGTCTACAACGATTATTTTTTCCATTAAACCTCCTCCAATTTTCCCTTCATTAGATTTTCTTTCATCTCTAAATAGGGTTTTAGCTCCTCTTTGTCTTCAATAATTTTAGCTCCAGTACAAAATCCTCTCTCATCATAGATATTCTCTATTACATTTTTATTATCAAAAATTAAGGTATCTCCGGCTGGCAGCCACATACCTCCAAGTTTTTCTTTATCAACTAGATAAACATCTTCACCAACAATCGGAATATTCCAATGTTTATAACAAGCAATCTCACATTCTAAATAGGAAGTTAAAGGCTTTTCAATTACATGAATTCGGATTTTCTTTATATCCTCTTTCCCCTCTCCAACCCAACTTGGCAACTGCTTTAGAAGTTCAATCGCCTTCTTCAACAGTCCCAGCAACTGC
>JAMCYV010000027.1 GCA_023473595.1 Patescibacteria group bacterium
ATAGTTCTTTTTTGAGACATAATTAAAAAATCACCTCCTTTCGCACCGATTTGGGGGTGATTTTATTTTAGACTAGCTTCGCTATTAAACGTACACACCAGCTAGCGCTGGTGGTTTAGACTTGTAATCAAAAAGAGCCCTCTTTAATGAAGGCTCTTTTTTAAAACTATGTCTAATTATTTGAGTTCAACTGCAGCGCCGATCTCTTCGAATTTCTTCTTAATCTCTTCAGCCTCTGCTTTTGGAACGTCTTTCTTAAGCTCTTTTGGAGCGCCCTCTACTAAATCTTTGGCTTCTTTAAGGCCGAGTTCGGTAACTTCTCTTACGACTTTAATAGCCCCGATCTTATTAGCGCCTGCCGAACTAAGGACAACAGTGTAGTTAGCTTTTTCTTCAGCGGCTTCAGCACCGCCAGCAGCTGGGCCGGCAACTCCGCCTGCAACAGCTACCGGAGCAACAGCACTAACTCCGAACCTTTCTTCTAGAGATTTAACCAGTTCTGCGAGTTCCAAAGCTGAAAGACCTTCAATAGTCTTAATAAGGTCTTTGAATTTTCCGGTCGGTTCCGGTTTTTCAGCTCTTTCAGCCTCTGGCTGAGGTTTTTCCTCGGCCTTCTCTTCTTCAGCTGGTTTTTCTTCCGGTTTAACCTCCTCGGCTTTTTCAGCCGCTTCCCCGGCCTTTTTCTCTGCAACTTCAGCTTTCTCTTCGGCCTCTTCTGTTTTTGTTTCTTCAGCTGCTTCCTTTACTTCTTCTGCAGCCTCTTTTACTTCCTCGGCCGCTTCTTTTACTTCTTCTGCAGCTTTGGTAATTTCTTTTTGTGGTTCGTCCGCCATATTTTCTCCCTTTACCCTGCATAGCTTTAGCGAAGTAGGGTTGCCCGCTTTAATAGCTATCACTTTGGGTTTAATATTAATTATTATTAACTAACCTGATCCTTATATTGCGATAAAACATTGACAAGTCCCCTTAAATTTCCCTGAAGGACAGATGCTAAGCCCCTTAGAGGCGAAGCTAGAGAACCGACAATCTTTGCATACATCTCTTCTCGGCTTGGCATAAGAGCAAGAGATTTAATCTCATCCAAACTGATCGATTTGCCATTTAAAACTCCGCCGAAAAGCTCCAAACTCTCGTGATCTTTTGAAAACTGGTAAGTGATTTTTGCCGGCTCTACCTCGTCTTCATATCCGAAGGCAGCAGCAACCGGCCTATCTTTAATCTGGTCTAAATCAATGTCAAGTTTTGAATCTTTGACGGCGGAGTTTTAAATGGCAAATCGGAGGACTTTGAATTCGATTCCTTTTTCTCTTAATTTTTTTCGAATTTCTGAAATTTCTTCAACATTAAGGCCTCGGTAATCGGTAAAAACCACCGCTTTTGAGTCCTCAAGTTTTTTTGCAAACTCTTTGATTAATTCTTCTTTTTTCTCTCTTGTTATCGCCATCCAATAATTATTAATTGTTAATTCTGAATTTAAAATAAAAATGTCTTTGGCAAATTCCAAAGACTATTTATATTCGCGATCATTCGTAAAATTAATTTGCGTTTAATTCGCGACTTTTCCTCGGTAGCATTCTTAACTCCGATGTCCATCGGAGCGCTACTATCTCTGGAATATTTAATTACTTAGTAATATTAGCAAATAATAACTGTTGTGTCAACGTTTTTCTTTAAATAAAAGGGTGGCGGGGAATTTCACCCCGCCAATTCTTACCCTACGTCGATACCGGCTCCGACTTGATACCTAACCGTAAGACCTTCCTCTTTCTTCGAGGCATCCTTGTCGAGCACATATGTTCGGATTTTTGCAGCCTCTTCCGCATGCTTGTAGATATGAAGGCCTTTACTACAAGCGACAAAGCCGCCGTTCTCGATACCGATTTCGTCAGCCATGTATCTCTTCAGTAGCTCTAAGCCGCCCATGTTCGCCGGATATCCACCCCAAGCGTCCCATGAGCGGAAATAGACGATAAAGTACAGCTTGCCATAGCGAACTCGACAGTCAATCAGCCTCAGACACGGCGGATCATTGTGGTTGTCCTGACCCCTGACAACCATATCGGTTGGTTGCGCGATTTCGATGGTCGCTTGGTTGGTGCCAGGAGTCTTTTTTAGCATGTCGATGGCCCACTCGATCTGGGTACGAGTAACCCCGAGGGAATCATCCCTGATCGGTAAATGGATGCGTTCGCCGTAGGTGTACTGCTCACCTTCGGCTTTGAGACTACTCATCAAATACCTTGGGAAGTAGTCCTCCTCGACGTAGCTGAGTTCCGTTGGGGCTGGAATACTCATCCCCGGCGGTATATCCGGCACCAAAAGACCTGAACCTGGACTGCTGATGTAAATGTCAGCGAAATCCAGTTCTATCCTCTGCGATCCTTCGTAGCTCCCCCGCTCAACCGGATATCGGTAGCCTTTTTCCATGATTGCCCTGATTATTTGAAACCAGGAATCTGGAAGGTCTACCGCATTTATCCGAACGGGAAGAAACTCGTTTCTACTCTGGATCGCTGCTTCGTCTCTTTCCACGTTCTCACCTCCTCCCGAATTTAAGCCCTTATGAGAGCATTCTCCTTCTTTTCGACCTCCTCCCTGACACACTTGATCAGCCTACCGAAGACTACATTGATTGGCATTTCTCCATCAACAACCCATATATTGGGCGTTGAATAGACCCTGCCAGGCATAGCAATCTCGAGGTAAGCTTCCCTAACCCTTTGCTGAAGTTCGCGCTTACCCTCGAAGTATTCTCTCGCCTGTCCGGATGCAAGTCTTCTCTCTTCTGCCACTTTAACAGAGCAATCTAAGAGATAGGTGACATCTGGATAGTAGAAATCTCCGCCCTCATGCCAGGAGATTACTTTCTCAAAGGGGATACCGGTTGCCTTGCCATATGCCTTTGTACTCTCGAGATTCCGATCGCTTATGACAATCTTGCATCGCTCCAGAGCAGGAGTAACAACCCTTTGCAGAAAGAACCTCCTAGCTTCAACAAACATCTTTTGCAGTTTTTCAGCTCCAGGATGTTGCACCTTCCCCAGGAGAATCTGCCGGATCTCATAGCCAACAGGATTCTCTGGCCGGTCATCAGGTTCATGGACAGGAAGGACAAAATATCCTTCACTTTCCAAGGTTTCTGCAAGAAGCTTGCTTTGAGTTGTAGTCCCACAGAAGTCTATCCCTTCCAGGACTATATAAAGCCCTGGGTAAGAATGAGTGTACAACAAGTCATTCACATCCTTCCTTTTCAGACGTAAATTGCTAAAGTACCGGATTTATCACTATAAAAAGACGGAAATGGCAAATAAATAACCCTCCGTCTTGTATTTCAATTAAAGCTTAAGAATTTGTAGAAGTCAATGATTTATTTTTTACAAACCAATTCTTTTTTTATCCCTGGAACCCCAAATTTAGCAGTTAAATTTTTAACCCTTTTCCTAATTTCGTCATAAATCGCTTCGTTCCCGACATTTTTTAAGATTTTAGCGATCATCTCGGCTACTTCCTGGCACTCTTTTTCTTTGAAACCCCTGGTTGTCACAGCCGGCGTTCCTATCCTGATTCCGCTGGTAATATATGGCGATTGGGGATCATTTGGGACAGCATTTTTATTTACCGTGATGCCTACTTTGTCTAATTCTATTTGGGTTTCTTTCCCAGTCACACCTAAAGGAGCAAGATTAAGCAGCAAAAGATGGTTGTCACTTCCTCCAGAAACCATTTCAATATTCTCTTTGCAGAAAATTGCCTCCATCGCCTTAATATTTTTTAAAATCTGCATTTGGTATTCTTTAAATTCAGGCTTCAAAGCCTCCCCAAAAGCAATAGCTTTCCCTGCAATAACATGCTCATGAGGGCAGCCCTGAATTCCTGGGAAAACTGCTTTATCTACTTTCACCGCATATTCTTTTTTGCAAAGAATAAAACCGCTTCTCGGACCTCTCAAAGTTTTGTGAGTAGTTGAAGTAACAATATCCGCATAAGGCACCGGCGAAGGATGTAGACCGACAGCAACAAGCCCAGCAATATGAGCCATATCGACCATAAAAAGAGCCCCGACCTTATCGGCGATTTCTTTAAATTTTTTAAAATCGATTATTCTTGGATAGGCGCTAGCCCCTGCCAAGATAAGCTTTGGCTTATGTTTTAAGGCCATTTCTTCAACATTTTGATAATCAATAAGTCCTTCAGGAGTCAGATCATAAAAAACAAAATTATAGAATTTTGTTGAAAAATTGACTGGGCTGCCATGAGTCAAGTGTCCGCCCTTATCCAAATTCAAAGCTAGCACAGTATCCCCAGGTTCTATCAAGGCAAAATAAGCCTCCATATTTGCCTGAGCACCGCTATGCGGTTGGACATTTGCGTGTTCGGCCCCAAAAAGATTTTTAGCCCTTTCTATCGCAATATTTTCAATTTCATCGTAAAACTCACAACCGCCGTAATATCTTTTACCAGGATAACCTTCGGCGTATTTATTAGTTAAAATAGAGCCAACGGCATCCATCACATCTTTAGACGTATAGTTTTCAGCTGCGATCAATTCGATGCCCTCAACCTGGCGTCTTTTTTCCTTTTCAATTAGATCAAAGATTTTTTTATCCATTTACTAATTTATTAGTTTAGCTGCTTTAACCACATTAGATAATAGCATGGCAACAGTCATCGGGCCAACCCCTCCGGGGACTGGCGTTAGGTAACTTGCTTTCTTAGAGACCGATTCAAAATCGAAGTCGCCTTTAAGTTTTCCATTAACGCTTGTCGTCCCAACATCAATACCGATAAAACCATCCTTAACCATGCCACCCTTTATAATTACCGGTCTTCCGACCGCAGATACCAAAATATCGGCAGTCTTTGTAACCTCACCAAGATTCTGACTCTTAGAATGTGCAATTGTTACTGTAGCATCTTCTTTTAAAAAAAGTTGTCCCAAGGGATTGCCGACTAAGTTGCTTCTTCCGACGATAATGACTCCTTTGCCTATAATCGGAATTTTATAGAACTTCAACATTTCAATCACTCCTTCCGGGGTTGCCGGATTTAAGGCCGGTTTTTTCTGCATGAGATATCCCTGATTTAGAGGATGGAGACCGTCGACATCTTTTTCCGGCGCAATTTTTTCTAAGATTTGGACTTCGTTTAACTCGTTTGGAAGCGGTAATTGGACTATAATGCCGGTAATTCCCGGATCATTATTTAATTCTTGAATTTCCTTATAGACCAAATTTTGGTCTATATTTTTATCAAATTTTATTAACTTAAACCCTATACCAATCTTCTCGGCCTCTTCTTTCTTTTTCTGGACATATTTTTCGCTGGCAGGATTATCGCCGATTAAAATAACAGCCAAGGTCGGCTTTTTTGCCAACTTTTTTATTTCGGCCGCCAATTTCTTCTTTATCTCGGATGCCGGTTCTTTTCCAGTCAAAAGTTTCATATCTAAACTATTTTTCCTTCTTCGTCTCTTAAAATTAGATGTTCAATAGCTCGGTACATTACTTCGGCTACTTTTTCTTTATCGACTTTTTGGCAATCAATTTTAGCTTCAGTAAAAAATTTATCAGCTAGGCCATTATCATTGGGTAGTTTTTCGGCATAGAAGATTTTAACAATTCCAGCATTGATTATCTGTCTAGCACAATCTGTACAAGGATAGACAGTCGTATATAAAAAAGCGCCTTTCGTGGAAACTCCGCCCATAAAAGCATTATTAGCGAGAGCATTTACTTCTGCGTGAGCCGCATAACAGTTGTGGTAGTCTTTGCCAAGTGACTTATCCCTGTTTTGACGAATACAATTCCCTTGCTGTAAACAATCCTTTATTCCCCTGGGAGCGCCGTTAAAACCTGTAGCTATAATAGCCTTATCTTTTACGATAACTGCACCAGTCATCCGGTCGGAGCAAGAGCTCCTAGTGGAAATGAAATAAGCAGCAGCCATAAAAAAATTGTCCCAGTCTGGCCTACCGCCTGTAGTTTTCAGCTCCTTCGGAATTTGGATAATTTCCTTTAAACTTTTGGTTTTAAGCATGAAAAACCTCTTTTTTATCAGTGCCGCCAAAGCCTCCTCTGCTCTCATCTTTCATTTTATCTACTTCTAACCACTGAGCCTTATCGACTCTTACAAACACTCCCTGGGCTATTTTTTCACCCCTTGAGATCTTAACCTCTTCATCGGTGAAATTAAAAACCTGGATAAGGACCTCATCTTCCTCCCCACAATAATCGATATCGATAATTCCTACACCATGCGGAAGTGAGAGCCCTTTTTTTCTGGGGGTACTGCTTCTTGAAGCTACCATCAGCATATACCCTTCTGGAGTCTCTATAATAAGGTTGCCCGGAATCAGTTTAATTTCTTTAGGTTTTATGACTGTATCTTCCCTGGCTAAAAAATCAAAACCAACTGAACCGTTTGTTTCGTAAATCGGAAGAGGCAAATTTTTATCAATTCTTTTAATTTTTACTTGCATCGTATAAAAATGATAGCGTAGTTAAACAAGCCTAACAAGATTTAAATACGGCTTGCGCCGCTCCTATACGATAGGAGCGGCGCTTGTGAGGGGTGGGACTGCCGTTTTTGACTTGAAAAAGTCATCGAAGTGCTTTGATAATTTCGGCCCTTTCTGGTCAGGATAATGGCTCTTAACTGCTTTTTCACCGTAAAGTACATCAGGCCTCTCGGTCATCCGATACATTTGCATGACACAGATAGGCTGGTTATGAAAAACCAAGATGTTCTCATGCGGATTTATCTCGAATACAGCTGCAGTCCCTTTACGACCATTTGTCCAGCCCCAACCTGGATCGAAAAACCCCGCCCAGTGGGATCTAGCTTCAGCAATTGCTGAGTCGTGAGGAACCATTACTGAGCAGAACTGACCTGGAACTGAGAAGGCTTCACCGCTTGAGAGAATAGTGAAATCTCCCTCAGCCAAAACGATGGGCTCGCCATCAGGGGGTTCAAAGATCGGCTCAAAGAAGTTTAACGGACAATGATTCGTCCGATTAAACTCCAAAGCGTATGTGGCTGCCCCCTTAAACCGATGGCCAATGATCCCATCTCCCCTGACTGATTTCAAATTTGCGGTCAGGATTATTCCCCCGTTCTGGGCTTTGAGGACATTTGTCCAGTCCATTTTCTGACCATCCAAATCATAGACGAGACAATGTTTGCGATGTTGGATTTCGAGGTTAAGGTTGTCTAGGATAGCGTTTTCCATCGGCCCGTTGGAGATCCGCAACTGATTGAGTGAGGATCCTGGCGACAACTTGATAGGGAACGACTTTGCCATAATAAGAGAATAAAGCTCTCCCTTATATCCTCTAGGGATCACATCAAACTCGTGATGCCCAGGCGCAATCGTTCTAACTTGCAAGTTTATTCGGCCGCTCGTACTTTTGTTGTCGGTTTTCCCACATGCATCATCGGGGAGCTCTAGCCATTCCATATTCCGGAAGAGATACGGAACCCCAACTTCTAAGACGAAACTGTCTCCGCCTTTGATTACCTGATTGAAGTAATTGTGCTTGTTAGAGAGCGTTCGCGCAAAATCAATGAAGTTCGGAACGTTCGGCGAGAAAGCACCAGGTAACCGGATTACTTCTCCAGCAGCAATCCGAAGATCAAGACTTGACGGCTGGATATTGTCTTCAGGAATTTCTTCTTCTGCCTGAATGGAGCCAGACTCGATCATCTCGCGGATTGTCTGGCGTGGTAAAACTCCAAATCTGTTCATACGATCAGTCCTTTCTATGTCAAACTTGCTATCCGATATTAAAAAAGACCGTAAGCGGTCCCTCCCCAAGAAAACATTAAATTATGAAAGAAATTTTGTCAATGCTTTTGCTCAAAGTACCATTTCAAAATCTCTTTGGCCACAGGCGCTGCCGTAACATCGCCTCCCCCACCCTGTTCAACTAAAACGACAACAGCAATTTCCGGATCACTGTAAGGCGCAAAAGCTTCAAACCAAGCATGAGTCTGCTTTACGTCATTGCTGTACTGGGCGGTTCCCGTTTTGGCTGCCACTTCTACCGGCAAATCGTTTAAAGATCGAGCCGAGCCATTGACAACTGTTTCCCTCAACCCTCTCCTTACAATATCCAAATTTTCTCGGCTAATAAAATCTTTATTTAAAATTTCAGAGGCAATATCTTTTATTATTCCGCCTGTTCCGTCGATAATCTTTGAAACTAATTTTGGTTTATACAATGTTCCGCCGTTAGCAATCGCCGAAGCTGCCGTTACCATTTGCAAAGGCGTAACTAAAAGATCGCCCTGGCCGATTGACATATGATAGGTATCTCCAAGATACCAAGGCTCTCCTTTTTCTCTTTCTTTCCAATTCGGATCTGGAATTTTTCCCTCTGCTTCGCCGGGGACATCAATACCTGTAATTTTATTAAAACCAAATTTTACTAGGTACTCCTTAATCTTTTCCGGACCGAGGCCTTTAATATTTTGATAACCCCCGCCTATGGCATAGAAGAAAGTATTCACTGATTCAGCAATCGCTTTTATAACGTTTGTTACGCCATGGCCGCCGGCTTTCCAGTCGGGAAATTCCCAGTCGCCGACTTTTATCCCGCCAGTACTTAAGACCGTAGAATTCTCGGTGATATTCCCTTCTTGCAAGGCGCCAGCTGCAATAAAGGGCTTAATAATAGATCCAGAGGGGTAAATACCGGAAACTGCTCTAAAAAGAAGAGGATTGTTCTTGTCCTCCAAGAGATTTTTGTAATCCGCTTCTGAAATACCTTTAGCAAAAAGATTATTATCATATGAAGGTAAATTTACAATCCCTAAAATCTCTCCATTCTTTGGATTCATGGCAATCGCTACTCCTTTTGTTGCATTTGCCTTGTCCATACCTGCCCTTAAAGCTTCAGCCATCTTTTTCTGAAGATTAAAATCAATCGATAAGAGAAGATTGCTGCCGTTCTCAGGATTTACATCTCCCAATGCCTTTATCACCTTTCCGGTAGCATCAATCTCTTCCCTTGTCCGCCCGTTAACACCCTTTAAATAACTTTCATACGAGTATTCCAAGCCAGTCTTTCCGATATAATCCGTCATCGCATAGTTTCTCTTATCAATTGACTTATACTCTTCTTCAGAGATTCTTCCGGTATATCCCAAAACATGGGAAAGAAGACCGTTGTCAAAATATTCTCTGATCGGATTTATCTGGACTGTAACGCCTTTTTGCCCGGATAACCGAGACTCCAAAAGAATAGCTGTATCTCTTCCCACGCTGCTCTTAATAACTAAGGGAAGCTGGTATTTAATCCCTCCTTTTTCATTAATCTTTTGCTTAATCTCTTCAACTGGCATCCCTAAAGTGTCAGATAAAGCTTTATAAACTTCTTCTCTCTCTTTCTCTTCTTTCGAAAGGTCAGAAGGTACAATAAAGACTTCATAATTGGGAACATTTTTAACTAAAGCAACACCATTTTTATCATAAATGATACCTCTTGGAGCAATAATTAATTGAGATCTAACCCTATTCCCCTCGGCAGTTTCCAAGCTGGCGCCGCCAGTCCGAATCTGCAGAAAAAAGAGCTGGGCAATCATAACAAAAAAAAGAAAGATCGCAAGGACCCTTATAAATAAAAAAGGCTTAAGGTTTTTTTCATCCTCCATTTGTGGAACCTCGGCATCGGCCGGCAAGATATGATGAATCCAGGTCTCTGATTGGCTCGCCTTTTTCTCTATAGAGATTTTTTTATTCTCGAGTGAAAAAAAGTTAGTAAAAATTCTTTTTTTCTTCATTAGCTAATTATTTGATTTGATTTTTGATCTAACCTCTGGAAATATTTAAAAATTTTGCCAAAGGCAAAGAATAAAAGGAGAGATGCTGCAACATCAACACCAACTTGCTTTAAATATACTTGAAAAATGATGGGTTCGATAATACCGTCCTTAAAGTAATTTAATCCTGCTTGAAGCAGGTTATAAAGAAAAGAGCTAAAAAGCACTAAAATAGCAATATATTGAAGGTGTATAGCTCTGCCTTCCTTAGTTACAAGTTTAATAAAATAAACAAGGGCCAAAAAGAAAAGGATATTAAACCCGAAAAATCCACTCCCAGAGATATCCAAGAGAAAACCAAAAAGGACTGCCAGAAAAATCAAAATATTAATCTTCTCATAATACAAAGCACTTAGAAAAATAAAAACAAAGACAAAATTAGGAATGATCCCAAAAAATCGAATATCCCCAAAAAAAGATACCTGAAGAATAAAAACTCCCAAGGCTAATAAAAAAAGATAAAAATTTACCACTTAGGCCCCCGTATTTAAAACAACAAAAACTCTTTCTAGTCTAGAAAAAACAATGTCCGGACGAACAGTCGCTTTTTGAAAAACTTCATTTTCGGTTTTATCTACTTTCTCAATTTTGCCGATTAAGATACCTTTGGGATAATCGTTACCAAGTCCTGAAGTCAAAACCAATTGTCCAGGTTTTAAAATATCGCCCTGGGGAACTTTCTCGAGAGATAATCCATAACCGAATTGGCCCTTTACAATACCCGATGCAGTTGAATTTGCAACAATAGCAGGTATTCCGGATGTAGGATCGGTAATTAAGAAAACTGTTGCGCTATCAGACAATACTTCAGCTACCTTCCCAACTAGAATTCCCTCACTTAAGACGGTCATTCCTTTTTTGACACCGTCTCTTTCCCCTTTATTTATAAGGATTAACTGCTTAGCACTTGAAGGATCATACATAAAAATTTCTGCCGGCAGCATTTCGTATCCGCTATAGCTTTTAAACCCCAAATCTTTTCTTAAAGACTCATTTTCCTTTCTAAATTCTTGAAGTTTTACAACTTCTGATTCAAGGCTCAAGATTTTATCTTTGAGTTCCGAATTCTCTTTCGAAAGAGCACGAATATTTGAGAAAAAAGAAAAAACCCCTTTAGATGAATTAGCACTAATGTTAAGAACCCTGCCAATAGGGGCGATTATTTTAAAAATAATGTTTTCGGTGGTCTTTAGTCTTCCGCTATTATGGAGAAAAATCAAAAATAAAATTAAGAAAAAACCCGCAATAAATAATCTATTTTTATTTTTAAATATTCCCTTTCTATTTTGGAGACTTCTCATAATCGGTTGATACTAATACTTCTTTTAATGAGTCGATGTCTTCTAACACTAAACCGCAACCTCTAACAACGCTTGTTAAAGGATCATCAGCTACATGAACTGGCATTTTCGTAGATAGTGAAAGCATTTTATCCAAGCCCCGAAGAAGCGCCCCGCCGCCAGCTAGATAAATTCCTTTATCCATAATATCAGCCACCAGCTCCGGCGGGGTTTCTTCAACCGTCATTTTAACCGCTTCGACAATAGCATTGACTGATTTTTGAATTGCCTGGCGGATTTGATCGCTATCTATTGAAATTGCCTTTGGAAGACCGGTTACTAAATCTCTCCCTCTCATTATGGCTTCAAGTTTTTCCTCTAATGGATAAGCAGAGCCGATAGCAATCTTAATGTCTTCAGCTGTTCTCTCGCCCAAAAGAAGATTATATTCATCTCTAGCAAACTGAATAATGTCTTCGTTTAGTTCATCACCAGCGATTCTTAAAGACCGAGCGGCGACGATTCCGCCTAGTGAAATCACTGCTACTTCCGTCGTCCCGCCGCCTATATCGACAATCATGCTGCCAGCCGCCTCTTGGACTGGGAGTCTAGCCCCAATAGCTGCTGCCATTGGCTCTTCAATAAGAAGTGCTTGCCTAGCTCCGGCATTCTTTGCTGCATCTTCGACAGCTTTTCTTTCTACTTCTGTAACTCCCGACGGTAGACCGATTACAACTCTAGGTCTCGGTAAGAAAGAAAATGTCTCTTTATGGACCTTATGGATAAAATACTTGAGCATCTGTTCCGTAACCTCAAAATCGGAAACTACTCCATCAACTAAAGGTCTTGAGGCGACAATATTTGCTGGAGTTCGGCCGACCATTTTCTTGGCTGCGTCGCCAATTTCTAAGATCTGTTTGGTTTTAGTATTAACAGCAACAACACTTGGCTCATTGATAACGAGACCTGTGCCTCTTACATAAACAAGAGTATTAGCCGTTCCCAAATCGATCCCTAAATCATGTGAAAAATGTCCAAAAAATTTATTAAGCATAAATTATTAGTTTAATAGGCTTTTGCAAAATATACAAAAGCTTTTGCTTCTTTCCCGCAATGAAAGCACTTTTCCCCTTTTTGAGGTTTATCTATATCAAATGGGATAACTCTTGTTGTCGCTTTCGTTTTTTCTTTGATTTCGAGCTCGCACTTGGAATCTTCGCACCAAGGGGCAAGATAAAAGCCCTTCTTTTCTTCCAGATCTTTTTGAAAAGCCTTAAAATCAGTAACCTTATGAGTATTCTCTTCTTTAAACCTTAAAGCCTCTTTAAAAAGATTAGATTGAATCTCCTTAAGTAAATTTTTTACATCCAACTTATTAGATTTTATTTGCTTTTTCTCATTCTCATCTCTTCTAACTACGGTAATGGATTTTCCTTTAACATCTTTTGGTCCAACTTCAATTCTTAAGGGCACCCCTTTTATTTCCCACTCATTGAATTTCCAACCCGGAGAGAGATTTTCCCTGTCATCTACTTTAATTCGAATATCAGTTCCAAATTTTGAGGTAATCTCTTTAATCGCCTTAAGAACCGCTTCTTTTTCCTTATTATCCTTACAAATAGGGATAATTATTACCTGAACAGGAGCAATAGCAGGCGGCAGTACTAAGCCTTTATCGTCGCCATGCGTTAAGATGATGCTGCCGATTGACCTGGTTGAAATACCCCAGCTTGATTGCCATACATATTCTCTTTTACCTTCCTTGCTTTCATACTGAATATTAAAGGGTTTTGCAAAATTTTGGCCGAGGTTGTGAGAGGTCGCTGCCTGTAGAGCTTTGCCGTCCTTCAGAAGTGCTTCGCAAGAGGTTGAATAAAGTGCACCTGCAAACTTTTCGATTTCACTTTTTTTACCAGTGAAAACCGGAATAGCTAATACTTTTTCATAAAAGTCACGGTAATTATTTAATCTTTTAAGCATTTCTTTGTCAGCCTCTTCTTTAGTTTCAAAAACAGAATGACCTTCCTGCCATAAAAATTCAGTAGTTCTTAGGAAAGGCTTGGTTCGAAGCTCCCAGCGAACAACATTGCACCATTGATTAATCCTTAAAGGAAGATCTCTATAAGAGCTGATCCATCTTGAAAAAGCATCATACATAATAGTTTCTGAGGTAGGCCTTACAACCACTGGCTCATCCAGTTTTTCGCCTCCGGCATGAGTGACAACTGCTAGCTCAGGCGAAAAACCCTCAACATGTTCCTTCTCTTTCTTTAAGAAACTTTCAGGGATAAAAACCGGAAAGTAAGCATTCTCAACCCCGTCGTTCACTATCTTCTCATTAAAAATCTTTTGAATATTTTCCCAAATAGCATAACCATAAGGTTTAAAAATTATCGTTCCTTTTACTGGACCATAATCTATTAAATCAGCTAATTTAACCACTTCGTTATACCAGGCTGGGAAATCCTTTTTTTGACTAGTTAGTTTTGTATCAATTGCCATTTAAAATATCCTTTTTAATAAATCGACGAGGGAAAGATCTCTTATAGTGAGAATAATCATTAGAAGAAGCAGAAGCCCGAATCCGGTAAGCTGGATAATATTTTTTGCTTTCATGGAAAAATCTCTTCTTGCAATCTTTTCCAAAACCATAATGAAAATGTGGCCGCCATCCAATGCCGGAATAGGCATAATATTAAGCACTGCCAAACTTATACTAAGGATAGCAGAGAATTGCAAAAGTGGCAAAACACCCATTTTTGCAGAAGCCCCAGCCATCCCGGCAATTCCAACAAAAGAAGTAGCATTTTCGCTCAAGCTGAATTTAGTAAGCAGTTTCCCAAAAAAGTCTAAAACTCCTACAAATGTAAGTCCCATTAGTCTAAAAGTTTCAGTAGTCGCAATATAAGGCGCAAGATAAAAAGGCGCTTTAGCTTCACCAAGCGTCTCTAAAGTTATACCAACTCTCCTTACAGTAATTTCTTTATTATTACTCCCCTTAATCCTATCTTCAAATGTCTGAATATTTTTAACGCTTGTCTTACTATCCCTTTCAATTTCGATACCTATTTTTTCATCAGGATTTTTGGTAGTAAGCTCGTTTATTTTAGCAAGGACTTCTGTATCAACGCTTACTTTTTGTCCTCCAATTTTATTAATTATGTCACCTTCTTTCAGTCCTTCCTTTTCGGCGGGAGAATTCTTATCAACTCCGATAATCCGTATTTTCTGGGTGTTTACGACCCCTGCATGATCTCCCATTCCAGGGATTAAGTTTGTTTTAAAACCTACAGTATAAAGTAAAGTTAAAATGAGAATTGCCAGAAATAAATTCATTATTGGCCCAGCGGAAGCAATCAGTATTCTTTCCTTTTTTGATTTGCTGTTAAAGCTCCTCGGATGGTTGTGTTTCCCTTCATCATCTAAAAACTTGCAAAAACCACCTATTGGGAAGAAATTGATTGAATAAACAGTCTCCCCAACTTTCTTACTCCAGATCCTAGGCGGTATCCCGAAGCCGAATTCTTGGACAGCTACTCCCTTAGCTTTAGCTGTTAAAAAATGTCCTAACTCATGGACAAAAACTACTAAGCTTAAGACAAAAATAAAAGCTAAAAGAGTAATCATAAATGCTAACTCCCAAAATTCCTTCTTCGGTACTGGAATTCGCTGATAATGTCTTCTAGTTCTTCTATGGAAAAATCAGGCCATAAAGTATTTGTGAAGAAAAGCTCGGCGTAGCTAAGCTGCCATAAAAGGAAATTGCTAAGTCTTTTTTCACCGCCAGTCCTAATCATAATATCTGGATCAGGAATATCTTTTGTGTCCAAAAAATTGTCGAACTCGGTTTCAGAAATAATTTTTTTGCCTTTATCAACGATCTTATTGATAGCTCTAATAATTTCATCTCTGCCGCCATAGTTTAAAGCTACATTTAATACCGAGCCTTTATTTGTTTTAGTCCTTTCAACCAAATTTTTTATGCGGTTTTTAATTTGATTAGGAAATCGGTCTAGATCACCGATAACTTTTAAAACTATATTATTTGCAATTAGCTCTTTTTCCTTTTCTTTCAAAAATTTGATCATAATAGATAAAAGTCCTTTAATCTGTTTTTCATCCCTTTTCCAGTTTTCAGTCGAAAAAGCATAGATAGTTAAAATAGGAAGTTTTTTCTCTCCAAGATAACGGATTATTTTTTCTAAAGTTTTAGCACCTTCTCTGTGACCACTATTTATGCCAAGCCCCCGCTTTTTAGCCCATCTGCGGTTTCCATCCATAATGATAGCTATGTGTCTCGGTAAGGCTCTATTTTTATAAGCCAGTTTTTCCAAAACTAATGTATCGGTTTTTGTTTTAGCCAATCTGTTTCCTCCTGGTTATACTTCTAATAATTCTTTCTCTTTAGCGTTGAAAATATTATCGATTTTTTTATTATATTCATCGACAATTCTTTGAACTTCTTTGTCTCTATTAAAAAACTCGTCTTCTGAAATCGACCCGTCGCTTTTCAGTTTTTTAAACCCTTCCATGAGGTTATGGCGATGATTTCTTACAGTAACTTTTGCTTCTTCCGCTTTTTCTTTTGCAACCCTGACAAACTCTTTTCTTCTTTCTTCTGTTAAGTCAGGGAGATTAATGATAACCATCTCTCCGTTATTTATCGGCGATACATTAAGGTCGCTTTCTCTAATGCTTTTTTCAATCATAGAAAGATTTGACTTGTCCCAAGGCTGGATATTGATCGTTTTTGAACCAGAAACAGAGATATTTGCTACCTGTTTAATAGGGACTTTCGTTCCATAAGCCTCAACTTCTATCCCATTAACCAAAGATACACTAGCTCTGCCAGTGTGAAGACTAGCAAGCTCCTCTTCTAAAAAAGATACCGCCTTTTCCAAATCTTTTTTAAATGTCTCTAATTCTTCCACTTAACCTCCTAAAATTGTCTCCTTACCAATCTCAAACCTTACAAAGCGCCCAATCTCAATCTTCTCGCCTATCTTTGCCCTAGCTTCATTCAAAAGATCTTCAACCTTCTTTTTCTCATCTTTAATGTAAGGCTGGTTCAGAAGACAAATCTCTTCAAAAAACTTCTGTATCCTGCCTTCTATAACTTTTTCAATTATTTCCTTGGGTTTCCCTTCTTTTTCGAGTTTCTCTTTCTCAATCTTTTTTTCGTTTTCTAAAACTTCAGCCGGTATGTCAGTAGAAGAAAGATATTTCGGATTCATAGCCGCAACTTGCATAGCAATTTCATTTGCCAGTTTTCTAAAATCGTCATTTCTAGCAACAAAATCGGTTTCAGAATTTAGTTCGAGGAGAACTGCAATTCGACCGTTATGGTTGTAAGAGGCGATATATCCTTCCTTAGCTTCTCTTTCAGCTCTTTTTTCTGCGGTTTTAGCCCCTTTTTTCCTTAAAATCTCAACGGCTTTATTAAAGTCGCCGCCTGCTTCTTCGAGAGCTTTTTTGCAATCCATCATACCGACTCCAGTCTCTTCTCTAAGCTTTGAAACGTCTTTTGCTTTTACTGCCATTATTCTTCCTCCTTTTTTTCTTTTTTCTCCCCGCGAGCGTTCACTATAGTTTTGGCGACAATTTCAGTAAGCATCTGAATAGATTTTATCGCATCATCATTAGCAGGGATAGGATAATTTACGCTTTCAGGGTCTGCATTAGTATCAATTATCGCTACAATTGGAATCCCAAGTTTCTTTGCTTCTCTCACAGCATTCCTCTCCTTTATTACATCAACTATATAAACTGCGTTTGGGATCTTTTTCATTTCTAAGATTCCGCCGAAAGATTGTTTTAGCTTTTCTAGCTCTTTTTCAGCCAAAAGTTTCTCTTTTTTGGTAACATACTTATCTTCTTCAATCTTTTTCTCAAGATCCTTAAAATATCGCATTCTTTCGGAAACTGTCGCAAAGTTTGTCAGCATCCCCCCAAACCATTTTTCGTTAATATATGGGGAAGCTGACTTTTCCGCTTCTTCTTTAATAATTTGCTGGGCTTGTTTTTTTGTCCCAACAAATAGAATAGTTCCGCCATCCTTAGCGATTTTGTAAATAAATTCGAGGGCTTCTTTTAATTTTTCCCCGGTTTTTAGAAGATCAATAATATGGATGTTATTTCTCTTGGTAAAAATATAAGGAGCAATCTTTGGATTCCACCTATGAGTCTGGTGACCGAAATGAGCTCCTGATTCTAAAAGCTTTTTAATATCAATTTCCGGAAGATTTACTTTCTTCTCTTTTACTTCTTTTACAGCCTCTTTTGCTGAAACTTCTTTAGCTGCTTTCTTTTCCTTTGTTTCTGGCTTTTTTATTGCCGTTTTCTTTGCCGGTTTTGTCTCTTTGGTTTCTACCTTTTTAACCGTCTTTTTAGTTTCCTCTTTGTTTACTGTTTTCTGTTTACTGTTTCCTGTTTCTGTCATTTTTCTCCTTCTTGTCCTTCGAAGCTTTAGCGAAGAAGGATATCCCTGGGGGCATAATCCAAAAATTCACTTTAACTTCTTGAACACCTCCGCCTTCATCCGCCTTAAAGTGAGAAGAAAACTGAAAGCGTGCGAATTAATAATACGTTTTAGAGTTTAGCAAAAAAGAGCAGCCTTTGCAAGAAAAAATTTAACAGGACCGTTTACCAATTAATATTTTTATGTTAGGATGCCTTTGATAGCTTTAGATTGCATCTTGTAAAAGGAGGTGATTATAAATGCCCACAAAAGAAGACTTCGGTCTAGATCCCCAAAGAATTACAAGCATCGTGATCGATACTAACGACGCTTTGGCAAGCTACCTTCTTCTTGATAACGGGATTGACCCCTTAGACTGGAACAATGCAAAAAGCCTCTGTGTCAGTTTGTCAAAGCTGGGAGATGATATTAGTCTCCTACCTTTCGAGATCGAGGAAAACCGTTCCTTCGAATGGGAACACATCCTCTCTGACGCCAAAGAGACAAGTGAACTACTCAGCCAGGGTCGGTATGCAGACGCCGTAAGCTACTTCGTGCTTTTCCTCTCCCTACTCTATGATCAAAAGGGGATACGGCTCATGAGTAGATGACCAATACCACGTTCATACGAGCTCTCGTCTAAATCCCTTCGAAGCTTCATTCACCCTGACGTTTATCGCCAGGGTGTCTTATTTTAGAGCTTTCGCCCCTTCTGAAAAAATCCCCGGCTTATTACTTCAATCCCTTTTTCTGCAGTAATCTCTCCGGCTATCTGGGCTTCGATGTTGAAGCTCTTGACAATTTCAATCACTTTTTCAGGCTCGGGGGTAACAACCAGCATTCCTTGTCCCATATTCCAAGTTTTATAAGCTTCTTCGTCGGGCACACCGCCTAGTTTCTGCAAATGAAGCATTAGTTCGCACGGTTTAAAGAGATTATCAAGTCTTGCTCCAAGCCCTGAAGGTTTCAAAACTCTCCCTAATTTCCCGGGAATCCCACCGCCTGTTATATGAGCAACTCCATGAATCTCTGCTTTTGGCTCATCTAAAAAGCCACCGTTCATCTGGCAAATCGCCTTGGAATAAATCTTTGACGGTTCAAGGACTAATTCGGCTAGGTTTTTGCCGTTAAATTCTTTTTTATGCCAATTATCGCTATAATTGTCTTTTAAGATCTTACGCACTAAAGACAAACCGTTAGATCTAAATCCCTTTTCCTTTAAAGCGACTATTTGATCACCAACTTTTATCTCTTTTCCAGTAAAAAGCCTCTCTTTTTTGGCAAACCAAAGGAGTCCGGCACACCAGTTGTAATTAAAAGCACCGAATCCTGAAACTCTGGCGCCGAGTTCGGCCATTTCGCCGTTTATAACGGCTACCCCAGCTTCCTTAGCCGCGTTGATATAACCAAAAGCCAACTGCTTTATTAATTCAATATGCGATTTATCTCCTGATTCCAAACTATTTATATCCAAAACCGAACCCAAAACGGCCGGTTCCCCGCCTCTTATTACTGCATCATCGCAAACCATCGCAAAAAGATCGTAAGCTACCGTATTGTGTTTTTCCAGCCGCTCTGCAATCTCAACTTTTGTTCCGACGCCGTCAAATCCCAAGCACATGAGCGAACCTTCTGGAAGTTTGGAAACATCGATGACTCTGACTCCCGAAAAATCATCAAAAGGGGAGGCTACTTCTCCGATTTTACCCTTCCTGTTCTCCCAAGTTTTCTTAGCCGCTTCATATAAAACTTTTGAAGCATCATTGCCAAGTTCGATATTTACCCCTGAATCTTTATAACTAACCGCCATAATTTTGATCCTTTCTTTGACTTTAACCAACAAAACTCCTTGAACTGTCATCCTGAACTTGATTCAGGACCTATAGATTCCGGATCAACTGATAATATTTTATAGGAATAGTCCGGAATGACAGCAATGATGCTTTAACTTATATTAAACAACTTTTTAAACATTTTTATCTGTTCTTCAGCGTATTTTATCGCTTGGTCTGCTAAAGCATTGGCAAGACCAGTGTTGTTTTCCGGTTTCATCCCAACTTTGATTTCATCAGCGATTTCTTTAGTAACCTCATTTTTGCCGACTAATTCATCCAAAACTTGCCAGTAATCCTCTAGTCCAACCTGTTTGCCCATACTGATCTTCTTAATGGCGTCATAAGCGTCGCTTTTGCCTTCTCGCCTTAAAACTGTCTGAATATAAGCTGAAGACATTCCAATATTTTCAGTCACTTCTTTTTCGATCTGTTCTTTATTCGGCTCATAGAGGTTCAATTCTTCCAAAATCCGATTCATGGCAATTATGCATTTGGCAAAAGGTTCGCCAATCGTCCTCATTCTAATAGAACGCCTTAAGTCCCCCTGCCTTTTATATTTAGTTAAATTATGGTATTTATAAAAATCAACATCTGAAAGATACTCCCAACCTCCTTCAATTCGCCAAGGATTGGCTTTCTGGGCCATAACTGACGACCCTGATTCACCCGGCTTGGGCTTCTTGACTAAGACTCCTCTTGAACAATACTCCCAGAAATCTTCGCAAAGTTTTATAAGAACATCATTAACTCTAGTTACGGAATCAAAAAGTTTGTTGTTCCTTATATTAAAGCCATCCTGATCGGCCATTGAATAATATTTAAGCCCTAGTTTCTTTTCAATAAATTCTCGATTGAATTTTTCCCAATCAAGATCCGGATAAGCGCCGACAATATCGCTGTTATTTCCGATCGCTCCCCCAAGTTTTCCTGATGGTAAAGGCTTTTCGGGATTGCCGCTGTAGTCAAAGCAGTAAAAAGAGCTTAGAGCTTGATTTATCCCATCGACAAAGTTGGCAAAAACCTTTTTAAGTGTCGTGTATTCTGCCCATTGACCATGAGTCTGGCCGGCAAAAACCAGATTCCAATTTTTAGCATTTTCTATCAATTTTTCCTGAACTTTTATAAGAAGGGGTAGGTAATGATTATCAATAATGTCCCTTAAAACTGTAGTATAAACATTGGAATCGATATCGGCTGAAGTCCTGCCAAAGTGAATCGCTTCCTCGATTGAAATTCCTTTTTGGGATAACTTGTAATCCATCCATCTTATTACCGCTACCACATCATGATTGGTTTTTTCTTCGATTTTTTTAATCTGAAGAAAGTTTTTTTCATCAAATTTTTCGTATAGTTCTCGAATTGCCCTTTGTTCCCCTTCATTAAACAGCTTTTCTAGGATTTTTCTCTTCTTTGTTTTGGATTCAGCGATAAAGTCTGCTAAGGCGATTACATACTCTGCTTCTATCCAAACTCTGCGTCTCACCCATTCAAATTCAGAAGTTAAAAGGTGAAAATCTTTAACATATTTTTCATACCGCCCTTCAAGAGGAGTAATCGCGAACATTACCCGCCGGTCTTCTTCAGTCACTTTTAGGTCTTCAAGTTCCCCTTTGGCAAGGCCTATTCTTTCTACAGAACTAACTGCCATTAGAAAAGTTCTCCTTTTTGAGCCTTCAAGTCAGCTTCGACTAAAGAATTTATCTTTTTTGCATTTTCTGCCGATATTTTTCGATGAAATTCTTTGTTTGAATAGCCGAGATATTGAGTAGCAAACTTGGCAACATTTCCGGGACGAAGGATCAGAGCATTCGGGCTCCCTGGCGGATTAGTAATACAAGAGCTGAATTCCTCTTTTTTCGGAGGGCAGCTTATGACCGGCCAAACAGAATGAAACGAAGCGACCCCGGAAAGAGCATCCGTCCCTCCGGCAACAGCGATAATAAGGATCGGCTCCAAACTTTTATTATACTTTTGAATTATTTCTACGCATTCTCCAGCCTGCTTATGGGCCGAACAAATCCGAGCAACTGAAGGAATGCCATATTTATCCAGCTCATCCTTGATAGTTTTCATATGATCTTTGTCGCTATCCGACCCGGCCATAATAACTGCAAGTCCTCCTTTTATATAACCGACATTTTTTAGGCCAGATACTAAGCCTTGACTGACATCACCTTCATTACCAAAATCAAATTTTTGCCCTGTCACATCCTCATAAAGAGATATATATCTATAAGAAGTTTCAATTACCTGATCTTCTGTTAGACTCGGAATTTTGCCTTCCGCGCCATAACTGAACCCTGATTCGGTCAAGACATCTCTAACAAATTGTTTTGACTGCTCTTCTATTTTTAATTTTGGTTTCTTTTTCAAAAGCTCGGAAACATTTTGGTATTTGCCCGTTGTCATTTCTTTTTTAATATTTTCAAATTTTTTATATTCTTCTTTTGAACAATATCTAGAAGAGTCCGGAGTATTTGCTTCATCAATTAAATAAATATTGCCTTTTCCATCGGTACCGAATTCATATTTTGTATCAATGAAGATAAATCCCTGTTTTTCGGCTAAATCTGACGCCCTTTTAAAGAGCTCTAAGGCTTTATTTTTAACATTTCTAGCCAAATCCTTTCCTAATGCTTTGGTAAGTTTTTCATAGGTCACATTCTCATCGTGCTCTTCGGCTTTAGTCGTTGGAGTAAACAACGGCTCATCAAGCTTTTGATATCTTAGAAGCCCTTCCGGAAGTTTAATCCCGCAGATTTCCTGCTCTCCTTTTTCATAAGAAGCTGCCATACTGCCCCAGACATACCCCCTTACAACAAATTCAAAACCTAAATTTTTATAATATTTTTGGATTACTACGTTATCATGCGGGCTTTCCTCTAAAGCATTTGGAATTATATCTTCTGTATTTTTAAAAGCCCATTTGGCAAAGAGGTTGAGAACTTTGCCCTTGTACGGGATAGCTTCGTTTAAAATATGATCGAAGGCAGAAACTCTATCTGAAGCAACCATAATGATGGGGCTCCCGACTTTTTCGTTTGTAAAATGAACATCCCTTACCTTCCCGCTTTTGTGGTTGCCGAGTTCCGGGATATAACCGCTCGTTAAAACATTGTTTAAATTTTTCCTAATAATTTCCTTATAGGTTATTTCTTTGTTTGCCATATGTTTCCTCCTATCCCTAATAATGTATTAATTTAAACTAATGTACGAATAGACGTAGACTAACTTTTTTATTTAAATCTTATTTTTATTTGTATATTCGTTTTGATTCGTAATTGGTAGAGGTCTAGACTTTTACTTTAAAATAACTAACCGCATTTTGGAAGACTTTAAGAGCTGGTTCGTAAATTTCCGGGATTTTTTTCCCTTCGCGTATTAGTTTTTCTTTCATAAATTGATAATCAGGATGGTTTGAAGTAAAGATAGCCCTTTCAGGATGCGGCATCATTCCCAAGATTCGGCCAGTTTCGTCACATATACCGGCAATATCTTCCAAAGAACCATTCGGATTATAAGGAAATTCGCCATTGGCTAGTTGGCCATTTTCTTTTATATATTTGAAAACTACTTGGTCATTTTGATTGATCTTTTTTAAAATTTCCTTACTGGCATAGAAATTTCCCTCGCCGTGGGCAATTGGGATATCTATTTCGTCGATTCCCTGGGTAAAGATACATTTTTTAGAATTCATTTTGAGTCTTATCCAGCGGCATTCAAACCTGGCATTAGTATTGTAAAGAAGACCAACTTCTTTTTTACCGTAGTTTTTATTAGTCGCGGGGAGTAGCCCCAAACTAACTAAAACTTGAAAACCGTTGCAAATGCCGACGACTAATTTATCTTTTTCAACAAATTTTAAGATCTCTTCTGAAAGTCGATTCCTTATTTTATTGGCCAAAGCTTTGCCGGAACCAGTATCATCGCCATAAGAGAACCCGCCCGGGAAAACCAAAATTTGAGCCTCGTCCAAGAGATTTTTCTTCTCGATTAAATCGTTGATATGGACAAATTTTGATTCGGCGCCAGCCTTTTCAAAAGCAAAGGCCGTCTCTTCCTCGCAATTTATTCCGTATCCTACTATATGTATCGCTTTCGGTTTCATATGTCGCTAATTTTATTACGAATTAACTACTAATAATTTTTCAATGTTTCTTTATAAGCTTTTTCTAAATTATTGATTTTACTGTTAATTATTTCCTTGCCTTTTAAACCTTTAATAACAAATTGATCGTCATTTCTAACTTTCCCTATAAGGTAAAAAGGAACCCCTGCCATCTCTTTTTCGAATTTTTCCTTATTTTTCGGGGAAACTGTAGCTAAAATCCTGCTTTGGCTTTCGGAGAAAAGAAGCCAGTCATCTCTTTTAACGCCAGTTTTGATTTTTGATAGGTCAGCTTCTATCCCAAAACCTCCGGCAATTGCCGTCTTGGCTAGAGCAACCCCAAGCCCGCCAGAAACTACGCTTATAGCTGAAGCAATTAGTCTCTTCTGAACCGCCTGATAAAAATTTTCATAAATCTTTTTAGCTTTTTTGAAATCAACTTGCGGGACTAAGTTCCCAACAAATCCTAATTCTTTGAAATATTCCGACCCACCCAGTTCTTCCTTAGTCTCACCGACTAGATAAACAAGATCGCCCGGTTCCTTAACCGCGCAGTCAATAGTGTAAGAAATATCATCGATCACTCCGAGAGAAGAGACTAAAAGAGTCGGGGGGACCGAAATCTTGACCTCCTGGCCTTTTTCATTAAAACCTTTGAAGTCATTGAACATGCTGTCTTTACCGGAGATAAAGGGTATTTCATATCCCAAAGAATAGTCGTAGCAGGCTTTGACGGCCGCCTTTAATTGTCCAAGTCTCTCTTCTTCGTTAGAGCTACACCAGCAGAAATTATCAAGGAGGGCCATTTTTTTCGGATTTCCGCCAACAGAGACTGCATTTCTAATTGCTGTGTCTATGGATGAAGCAGCCATATGGTAAGTGTCGATGTCAGAATACGATGGATAAAGCCCTTGTGAAACCACAATTCCTCTCTTAGAATCAAGCCTCGGTTTTACTACAGAAGCATAGCCATTGACCCGTCCCTTCCCCTGCAAAGGCTTTATGACTGAACCCCCTTGGACTTCATGGTCATACTGATTGGAAATAAATTCAAAGCTCGCGATATTAAGCCTTTTTAGCATTTTTTCAAGAACGGAAGTCAGATTTATTGGGCAAGGATTTTTTGGTTCTTCATATTTTTCTTTTGTGTATTTTGAAGTTATAAATTTCTTCGGCAAACCTTCATGAAGAAATTCCATATCAACATTCATAACTTCCTGACCCTTAAATCTTACGATTGCTTGGCCGTCGCCTGTAAAAGTACCGATAATAGTCGCTTCGACTCCTCTTCTATCCATTAAGTCCTTGAACTTTGGCCATTTTTGTTTTGGTACTGAAAGAGTCATCCTTTCTTGGGATTCTGAAACCCAGATTTCCCAAGGCGTAAGTCCGGGATATTTTAGCGGGACTTTATCCAAATCCAGATCAAAACCGCCGCTTTCTTTGGCCATTTCTGCTACTGAGCAGGAAATGCCGCCGGCTCCATTATCGGTAATGCTATTGTAAAGTCCCATGTCTCTCGCCTCTTTGACAACTGCATCTGAAAGCTTTTTCTGGGTAATCGGATCACCGATCTGAACGGCTGTCGCCGGGCTTCCCGAGCTTAAAGCTTCCGATGAGAAGGTCGCTCCGTGGATTCCATCGGCACCCACTCTTCCGCCGATAACTACTATATAATCGCCGGCATTAGCGCATTTGTCGCAAGAATTTTTACCGTTAACTTTTCTAGGAATAAGTCCGATTGTCCCCACAAAGACCAGCGGCTTACCTCTGTATCTTTCGTCGAAGTAAGCAAAGCCTTGAGGAGTGGGGATTCCCGAGCAATTTCCGCCGACATTAACTCCCTGGATTACTCCTTCCATGATTTTTCTCGGAATCAGCATTTTCTGGCTTTTATCGGCAGTTTTATAAAGCGGTCTTTCGTCCCTGGGATCCGCAAAGCAATATCCATATCTGTTTACAATCGGCTTTGCCCCCATGCCAAAACCGATTGCATCGCGGTTTACCCCAACAATTCCTGTAATTGCACCTCCAAAAGGATCCAAGGCTGAAGGGCTGTTATGAGTCTCGACTTTGTCTGTTACTAAATATTCGTTATCAAAAATGATAGCCCCAGAATTATCAGTGAAGACAGAGACGCAAAAATCATCCTTCCCTTTTCTTTTTCGAATCTCGTTGGTCGATTTCTGTATATACTCCTTGTAAAGACCTTTTTTTATCTCATCAAAGCTTGCGGCAAAGATAGTGTGTTTGCAATGCTCGCTCCAAGTTTGGGCGATTGATTCCAGTTCGAGATCGGTTGGTTTTCGCCATTTTTTATTAAAGTATTCCCTAATTACCTTCATCGATACTAGATCGAGAGCCAAAGGTCCTCTTCTTGTGCCGTCAGCATTTTGAACTCCCGACTTTCCAATAGCCATAAGCTCCTCGTCAGAGACTTCCAAGTCTACTTCGTCTGCTTTAATATCCGAAGAAAGCCTGACTTTCGGGATAATAATCTCCATCCCCTTTTCTTTAATATATTGTTTAGAATCTTTAATTTCCGCCCTTTGAATTAGAGGGTTATAAGAAGTAAGAGCAATATTTTCGACTTGCTCCCTTTTTAATTTCCCTTTAATAAAGTAAAGACGGGAGGTATATATTCCCTCGCCCCCGGCAAATTTTTCGTTCAAAAGGTCTTCGATCTCTTCTTTTAATGTTGAAGCAATATTATCGGTAACTCCCGGGAGATAGCCGATTTCTATAGCCCAATCAAATCCTTTAATATCATTAGCTTTGTTAATTTTAAAGTCTTCATAGACCGGATTGGCAAGCATCTCTGCTGTAACCTTTAATTCTTTTTCGGGGAGTTCTTTGTCAATTGTGTAAACATCAAAAAGCCTGGCATCTTCAATTTTAAACCCAAAAGAGCTAACCCTTTTTATAAAAGTAAGAGCTCTTGCATCTTTAACTTTGAATCCGACTTCGATCCGATAGGCCATTTGGCAATTTTTTAGTTTTTAAGACATAAAAATAATAACATAAAAATTTTGAAAGGAAGAACTTTTTTCTTGAAAGATTAGCAAATTTTTGCTATACTTAAATAGTTATGAAAAAAGACATTCATCCAAATTATATTAAGTCGACTGTTAAGTGTGCTTGCGGCAACACTTGGGAGACTATGTCTACCAAGCCAGAGATTAATGTTGAAATTTGTAGCGCTTGTCATCCCTATTACACCGGCAAGCAGAAGCTAGTCGATACCGAAGGCCGAGTCGACAAATTTATGGCCAGGAAGAAAAAAGCTGAAGCTTTTAAGAATTCTGTTAGACCCAAAGAAAAACCAGCTGAAAAGGTGAAGGAAGAAAAACCAGCTGAAATTACTCCTAAAGAAGTCGAAAAGCTAGATAAGGAAATGGTTGAAATCGAAAAGGAATTCGAAGAAGAGACCATCGAAAGCAAGCCTTCCAACTCCGCTTCTGATGAAGCTCCGCTGGATAAATCCAACTCTGCCGCGTCTGACGCGGTTTCGCTGGACAAGGAAGAAAAAGCTAAAAATCCTGAAAAAACTTTTGAAAATAAAGAAGACAAATCCAACATCGCTTCTGATGAAGCTCCGCTGGATAAATCCAACTCCGCCACCTCTGATGCAGCCTCGCAGGATAAAGAAAAATAGCTATTTGTAAGCAAAAACACTCCTCCTTATGCTTTATAATGGGAGTGTTTTTTAGTATAATTAAGTAAACGAAAAACAATAGGAAAGGAACTCAGATATAAAAGTTTTTATTTTTGATTTATAGTTTTGATTTTTAACTTTTGAATTTTGAGTTGACTATGTATGTTAGAGAAATATCCGAAATATAAAGCTGAATATGACGAGATTTTAAAGAAGCTTGGGGATCCAAGCGTGGTTTCTGACGTCCAAAAACTGAAGGAACTCTCGCAGAAGAAAGTAGAGCTTGGAGAACTGGTGAATCTTTTTGAAGACTTGAAAAAAACTCAAGATCAGATAGAAGATGTTGAGAAAATTTTAAGGAACGAAAGTGATCCGGAACTTACAGAAATGGCTGAAGAAGAGATCAGGAAGCTTCATGAAAAAAAGGAAAAGACAGCTAAAAAGATTGAAGTAGCTCTTCTTCCTAAAGATCCGAATGATGATAAAAATATCATTATGGAAATCCGCCCTGCTGCCGGTGGAGAAGAGTCTTCCCTTTTCGCTGCCGAACTTTATCGAATGTATGCCCGTTATGCTGAAAATAAAAAGTGGCAGGTAACTATCTTAAACTCCAGCCGATCAGAAACTGGCGGTTTTAAGGAAATTATTTTTGAGATTAAAGGTGAAGGCGCTTACAAGGATTTGAAATATGAAAGCGGCGTTCATAGGGTTCAAAGGGTACCGGAAACAGAATCTCAAGGGCGAATCCATACTTCGACGGTTACTGTCGCTGTTCTCCCGGAAGCCGAAGAAGTTGAGCTTAAAATCGAGCCCAAAGATATAAGGATAGATGTATTTCGTTCTTCCGGTCCGGGCGGCCAGAGCGTCAATACTACCGACTCAGCGGTAAGAATCACTCACCTTCCCACCGGCCTTATCGTAAGCTGCCAAGACGGCAAATCCCAGATTCAAAATCGCGAAAAAGCGATGATGATCTTAAGATCCAGATTAATTGAACGAGAAGAGGAAGAAAAAAGGAAGAAAGAGAGCGAGACTCGAAAAGGACAAATCGGCTCGGGCGATCGGTCGGAAAAAATTAGAACTTATAATTTTCCCCAAGACAGAATCACCGACCATAGAATTAATTTTTCGGTCCACAACCTTCCTAACTTTATGAATGGCAATATCGATTCCCTAGTCAAAAAGCTTCAAGAAATCGATCAAGAAGAGAAACTAAAGAATTTGAAAGCTTAATATGAAAATTTTAATAGGTAAAGAAAAAGAAGAAGCATTAAAATATCTTAAAATAGCTTCTAAAGCTAGTAGTAAAGCTTGCTGCTTAAAGACAAAGAAACGGGGAGCGATAATCGTCAAAAACGGAAAGGTTCTTGGTAAAGGAGCAAATAGACCTGCAGATAATTATATTTGTAAAAAATGTCTGAGAGATCGAGCAAAAAGTCTAAAGTTCGGCGAATTTAATACTGAACCTTGTCGTTCTATCCACGCTGAGCAAAGAGCTATTATTGATTCTTATCAGAATGGTTATAAAGATTTATCAGATTCTAAAATGTATTTTTGCCAAGTTAAAGAAGGAGAACTTCAAAGCGCATCTGGTTTCTCTTGTACTATCTGTAGCAAACTTATATTAGAGTCAAAGATTAAATCTTTCATTATGATACTCAACGGTGAAGTAACTGAAGTTAGTGCCAAAGAAATGAATGATAAATCTTTCGAATTGGTCCAAAAGGCAGTTAACTTCTAGACTTTTTACTTGCTTTCGGCTAGAGCAACTTCTAAAGTCATTTTTTTATTGTTCCTAAAAAAAGTCAGCTTTACTTTATCGCCAACATTGTAATTTAAAAGAAGGCCGATCAGGGTATGGTTGGAATCGACTGTTTTTCCATCAATTTCGGTAACGATATCCCCCTCTTCTAAGCCCGCTTTAGCCGCCGGGCTTCCGGGAACGATAGCGAGCTCGTTTCGGCCGCCGTAAACCAGGACTCCACTTGTTTGTTCTAAATTATTCCTGGAGGCAAATTCCTTAGTGATGGGGATATAACGGATTCCGATGTATGGCCTCACTACTTTCCCGTTTTCTTGGACGCTGACAATGGCGTTTTTGACCATATTGATTGGAATAGCAAAGCCGATTAGCTGTCCTCCTGAGTCTATTGCGGTGTTAATCCCAACTACTTGCCCAGCCAAATTAATCAGAGGCCCTCCGGAATTTCCAGGATTGATAGCAGCGTCAGTCTGGATCACATTTTCCAAAGTCTCGGAATTGGCCGAGTTTTCATCGCCTACCGGCACTGCCCGTCCAATAGCAGAAACGATTCCTGTCGTCACCGTATTTTGATATTGACCGAGGGCATTTCCTATAGCGATAACCTGCTGGCCTACTTTCAAGTTGCTAGAATCTCCGATATCGACCGGTGTTAAATTTTTAGCATCAATCGTTAGAAAGGCGATGTCATTTAAGGGGTCTTTGGCCTTAATTTTCGCTTTATATTCCTTGCCGTCGCTTGTAAAAACAGAATAAGAGGCTTTGTCATCCTGGACGACATGTTTATTGGTAATAATAAGTCCGTCCCTGGTGACGATAAAACCCGTCCCCGAACTTTTAGATTGTGAGATCTGGCCGAAAAAATCAAGCTGGCTCTGCTCGCTTGTAATACTGACTACTGAAGGATTGACTTTATTGACTGCATCGATCACAGCTGAACTCTCATTTACTTTTAAATTTTGGGTAATGATTTGGCTGGGAATAAGAGATTTTAAAGCATCAAACTTGCCATAGAGTTTAAGCCCGGCGATACTCCCTAAAAAACCGAAAAGAAAAGCAAAAAAAGCAACACTTAGAAGAAGTTTTTTCTCTTTAGTATTTACCAAGCTAGAAAGTAAGTTTTTCTTTACTCTAGTTTCTTTTGAAACCTCAACATCTATTTGTTTTTGTTCCTCTTTTTGTATTTCCATTTTCCCTCCTCCTAATTTACTACCCCCAAAGGCAGCCATTTTGTTGTTACTAAAAGTATCGCAATTATAATTCCAGCAATAGCCACATATTCAGTTAAAACCTTTTTGGTCAGCGTCCCCATTAGCTTATGTTGGGCCACGCCCCAGAAATTATAATAAAAAATAAGGATAATAATAGCCGTAAGAGGAACTCCAAGCTCGCCTATTTTTGATTTGGGGTAGTTTACAAGCCAGAAGCTTCCTGCCCAGGCGATTTCCATAATAAGAAAGGAAATAAGATAAATATAAGGCAGGGTATCCTCGCTCAAAAGCTCATATATAATAAGTAGAAAGTAAGTAATAAGAGCGATAGCTCCGAAGATTATGAGGAGAAAGAAAAACCCCGGAAGCTTATAAAACATATAAGCATTTATAATATCAGTCGCCAAAAGGAAAACAATGATTAGAGAGATCATACTGATGATATTTCTCGAAGTTACAAGAACTTCCTCTTTTTTTTGACGTAGCCTCTTTATGTTAATAATAAAAATGAGATTACTTATGACGTAAAAAAGCAGAATGCCGCCTTGGAGCAAAAAACTTTTAATAGTATTTAGAAAAAAAATCGAGCCAAGAAAATAAAGAAGCGGCATCGCAAGATAAACGAGATAGCTCTTTAGGTTCTCCCGCTTAACATCTAAAATAAGATAAGAGCCGACCAAAACTATGACAATATTCACAAGAAAGAAAAGCCAAAAATAAGAATTGAAAATAAAAAGGGCAGATAGAAAAAGAATTTGAGCCCCCAAAAGAACAAGTTCTTTATCTTTTATTTTGAATTTCATTTTAAAAAGACTCTTTTAAAGAAGTATTTTAGCGCTTTTTATTAGAGAAAGCAAGCTTAAGCTTAAGTCTCTTTTAATAGGTATCCTCATAATAGTCGTTTCCTAAAACAATCTCAATATCAGCGCTTCCGTCTCCGCTTTTTGTAAGGACCGGGGCATCTAGCTTTTTCTTTAAGAAATCAAGCGTATAAGATTTCGAACCATTGGAAAGATCATAAATAACCGTTCGAGATTCATATTCTTCTGTTGATGAGGTATTTATTACGTTATAATTGCTTTTCTCCAAACTTCTAGAAAATCTATCAGCCAAGCCTTGGATGCTAGTTCCGTTTAATACTGAAATTTTAGCATTTTCTTCCTTGATATAGCTTTCATAGAAGATATTTTGGACAAATTCTCTGATTTCTTTGTAATTGCCAGAAGTCGGTTTTAAAATAGAAGCGCCTCCATCTGACATTGCCCCGACTAAAAGTTTGGTATCTTTTTCGTCTATGACTTTGTTAATAACATTCTCTCTCGAAATCCCCTTGCTTAAATTATAAAGTCTCTTTACTTCGCCTAACTGAAAATCGGTCTTTATATGATCGCCTAAAATATTGGAGACCTCCAAAATTTTCTGTGGATTAAAAACATTTTCAGTTGATAAGAATTTTTCTTTAATCGCT
This sequence comes from Patescibacteria group bacterium, assembly GCA_023473595.1. Lineage (GTDB taxonomy): Bacteria > Patescibacteriota > CPR2 > UBA1875 > JAMCYV01 > JAMCYV01. Next base: position 31,596 of record JAMCYV010000027.1, read on the forward strand.
ACAAGAACTTGCTGCTGCCTTTTAGCCCGATCAAAATCAGAAGTTGTCTTTCGGGAACGAGCATATTTTAAAGCTTCCTCGCCGTTCATATGGTGCATCCCTTTTTCTATTTGGTAAATCGTCTCCCCATCCCCTTCATCCGGATAATACGGATCGTAGATATCCTCCTCGACATTAATATCAATTCCACCGATGCTGTCTATTATCTTTGAAAAGCCGGAAAAATCGACCCTCGCGTAGTAATGAATTGGAATATCTAGAACTTGAGAGACTGTCTCTTTGGCTTTTTCCGGCCCGCTGCCAGGTTTTTTCTGCTCACCGTCGGCATGAGCTTCGTTAATTTTAGCATAGCCGTAGCCAGGGATATTCACCCACATGTCTCGGGGAATTGAAATCATAGCCACGTTTTTTTTCTTGGTGTCTAGACTCACCACCATAACAGTATCGGATAAAGTCTCGCCTTCGTGACCCTTGTCGCCGACCCCTAGAAGAAGAATATTGACTCTCCCGGCGCTTTCGCCCTTAAGCTGCTCGACATCCCCCAGAAGGCTTCCTATAGAGAAGCCTTTATCAAACATCTTGCTTAGAGAGCCGAAAATTTTATATCCAAAAACACCTAAAAGTACAAAAATTACCGCTAAAATAGAAAGAATTGTTTTCTTTCTTGACCATTTTCTTACTTTATTTTTTTTGCTAAATTTTAGAGGTGTCTTTTGGCCGTTTCCGTTCCTACCTAACCCACCAAAACTATCTTTCTCGCTTATTCTAATTTCGCTTCCCATTTATTCTTACTATCACTTTATACTTAACAAAACTATTATATACAAAAATCCGTTGCAAGCCAATATTAAATCTGTCATAATACTTTCATGCGTGAAAAAATTGTAGAAGAAGAGAAGAAAACCAGTAAAAATGAATATTTATCTTTCTTTCTAGAAACGTTGAAAACCATCGCTTTTATCGCAGTAGCCTTTGTTTTCGTAAGATATTATCTTGTCCAGCCATTTCTAGTAGTCGGCACCAGCATGGAGCCTAGCTTTCACGATGGCGAATATATCCTCGTAAATGAGATAAGCTATCATTTCTTTGTTCCCAAAAGAGGCGAAGTCGTCATTTTTAAGCATCCTGACAAAGAGTGCACAGAGAGCGTTGAAAACAGCTATATAAATAGAATCTTCCTCCAAGGACCTTGCAAAAACTATATAAAAAGAGTAGTTGGTCTTCCTGGAGAGACAGTAGAAATTAAAGACGGTGCCATTACAGTTTATAACGATAAAAACCCTTCTGGCGAGAAATTATCTGAAAATTATACTGCCGATATTAAGCTTTTTGGCAACCAAAAAGTGACTTTAGAAAAAGACGAATACTATGTAGTCGGAGATAACCGCCTACCGAACGGGTCTTCTGATTCTCGCGAATGGGGACCACTGAAAAGAGAATTTATCACCGGCAAAGCCGCCCTCGTAGTCTTGCCTTTACAAAACTTAGGCTTAGTCCGAGCCCCTAGTTATAGCAATTAATTTGAACTATTTTTCAAATTTAGATAATTTCTGATATACTCAAATTCTTTGTGAATATCTCGAGGAGAGTCTAATCCACTTTCAATAATAATCGGCAAATTTAGGTCAGGGATAAAATCCATAAAATAAGCCTGCTTTGTTTGAAAAAGTGGCTCATGGAAGGTATCAAACCCACTTAAATGAATTTCGTTTATCCTATCTTTAAAGCCATTAACTAAGTCGTTACCTAACTTCATTGTTTGATCATTAGTATAGGCATGGTTAATGTCAAAGACCATAGGAACATTAAACTCTTGAAAAAGGTTTTTTAACCCAATAATATCTTTGCAAGAATTTTTACGATTATCCATGTTTTCTACTGCAAAAGGGAGCTCAAATCTCTTCAAAAAACTATAATCCTTAAATTCATCTGGATGTAAAACAACGCTATCAAACTTTATTGTTTTGTATTTTTCTTCAATAGCTTGAAGCATTTGGATGTATTCTTCTTCATTCTCTCCTCTATAAATTGGAGCATGGAGAGCAATATATTTAAATCCTTCAACATCTTGCTGTCTCAATTTTTTAAAATTTTCTAAATCAGAAGAATCATGAAACATTAGTTCGATTGCATTACAACCAACTTTTCTAAAAATATCTATAGTATGAGGATCAAGCGAGTTATGAGTTTTATATAAACAGCCGGTAGAAAAACCAAGTACCATATTAGCCAATAAGCTTTTTATAGATTCTCTCCAACTCTTCATCGCTATAGTATTCAATTTGGATTTTGCCTCCGGCGCCTTTTCTTTGAATCGTAACTTTAGTGCCGAAAAATTCGCTTAATTTTTGAATCAAACTCTTTATCTCTAAATTATCTTCTTCTTTTAACATTGTAATAGGGCCTTTTTTAACCCTAGCTTCAGCCTGCCTGACATTCAAGCTGCCGGAAATTATCGAATTATATAAAGCTAATTGCTGTTCCAAAGTTGGAAGAGCTAGAATCGCTCTAGCATGTCCTTCAGTGATTTTTCCCTCTCTAAGTCCCCTTTTTACTTCAACCGGAAGAGATAAAAGACGCATTGTGTTTGCCACAGTGCTCCTGGCTTTCCCGACTTTTCTTGCCACTTCTTCTTGGGTTAGGGAGAATGCATCCAAAAGTTTTTTGTAAGCTGTCGCTTCTTCCAATGGATTTAAATCCGCCCTCTGGATATTCTCAATTAAAGCGATCTCCAACTTTTCAATATCTTTGGTTTCTCTGAAAATTACCGGTACTTCTTTAAGGCCCGCAATTTCAGCCGCCTTGAGCCTTCTCTCGCCAGCAATTAAAATGAAATCCTCCCCTTCCTTAGTAACAACAAGAGGCTGGATGATGCCGTGAACTTTTATTGAGTTTGCAAGATCTCTAAGATCTTCGTCTTTAAATTCCCGCCTCGGCTGATGAGGATTAGGCTTTATCTTGAAGATCTCTAATTTATAAAGATCTCCTTTTTGGCCACTCGAATCACTATCTGATTTTAAATCATCTTTTAAGGGAATCAAAGAATCCAAACCTCTTCCTAAGCCGATGTTTCTTGCCGACATAAGTCTATTACCTCCTTCGCTAATTTCTTATAAGCCGCCGCTCCTTTACTAAGCCAGTCATATTGCATAATCGCTTTGCCATGGCTGGGCGCTTCTGCTAAGCGGATTGAGCGGGGAATGATCGCCTCAAAAAGCTTTCCCGGAAAATGTTTTTTAAGTTCTTCTTCGACCTGTTTGGAGAGGATCGTTCTTTTATCATACATCGTTATCACCACTCCTAGAAGGGATAAATGAGGATTCAAATACGTCTTGATCCTTTGGACAGTATGCAAAAGTTGGCTCAAGCCTTCTAAGGCATAATATTCTGATTGGACAGGGATAATAATTTTGTCAGCAGCGACTAATCCGTTTACCGTAAGAAGCCCAAGGCTTGGCGGACAATCAATTAAGATAAAGTCATAGTCCCCTTTTATTTTTTCGAGAGCCCTCTTAAGTTTTGTCTCTCTGGAAAATTCCTTGACCAGCTCGACTTCCGCTCCCGCGAGGACTACACTTGCTGGAATAATCTCAAGACCCGAAATATTAGAATTAATTTTAATGTCTTCAACCGCTTTTTCATTTATTAGAATATCGTAAAGACAGCTCTCGATAGAGGACTTGTCTACTCCAAGCCCGCTTGTGGAATTCCCTTGCGGATCTAGATCGACAAGTAAAACTTTTTTTCCCGCCTTTGCAATATATGAGGCAAGATTAACAGCCGTAGTTGTCTTTCCGACCCCTCCTTTTTGATTTACGATTGCAATCGTTGTCATAATTTAAAAATCCTAATTAATTTTAGCATGAATTAGAGAGCCAAGCACTTCTTTTATTACTGCAAGCTCATCTCTAATAAGTCTCGGGAGAAGGAAATTTTGCCTAACCTTTTCTCTGCCCAACCTGCCCATTCCTTTGGCGATCTCTTTATTTTCTAGAAGAAAAATGAGTTTCTCAGCGCATTCCTGGGTGGAACTAACAAGGTAGCCGTTTACACCATCCTCGATTTGCAAAGGAATGCCGCCCACATTTCCGGCTATTACCGGCGTCCCTTTCCAAAGGGCCTCGGAAACGGTGAGGCCGAAGCCTTCCCTTAGAGATTTTTGAATAACAACGTCAGAAATGGTCTGAAGAGCGTTTATTTCCAAGCCTTCTTGATTGTACATAACGATAATATCTTTGTCGTTTTCAACCGCTTTCTCAAATTGCTTATAAATTCGAAGTGCTTCCGGATCATCATCGGCAACGTTTCCTGCATAAACAAGCCGCAAATTAGGAATTCTCTTTTTGGCGATTTTATAGGCTTCAACAACTCCCAGAGGATCTTTCCAAGGATCAAAACGAGAGACTTGAGAAACAATTGGTCTTTTTGTATTTATTTTAAAGCTTCTTAATTTACTTTCTGCTTGGGCACGGTCTAATTTTACATTTTTCTTGCTCAAAGGATCGATTGCAGGCGGAATAATAAAAATTTTTTTCTTAAGGCTCTTAAAGACATATTGTTCGGCTGAAAAAATATAAGCGTCATAAAGATCGATAAATTTTTTAAAGTAATTTAAAACTTTTTCATTTGGGGAAGTGGTATCTATATGACATCGCCAGACAAACTTGGTTTTCCCTTTCTTTAAGTAAGCTATCATTTTGGCCGGCTGAGGATCATGGACGACTACTAAGTCATAAAGAGAAGGATCAAACTCTGAAGCTAGATTTTGGTTGCAATACTCATAGTAGCGCCATTCATCCTCGGTAAATTCTTGATCGCCGCCCTGAAGAGCATTGTGAATTTTTTTAGTAACATTGAAAAATTCTTCTCCTTCATTTATAACAGCCCAAGTAAAATCAAGACCCAAGCTTTTTAAAAGGGGGATCTCTTGCCTTAAAATTTCGGCGACTCCTCCGCCATAAGCAGTAGCATTAACATGGCAGATCCTTATGCCTTTTAGCTCGTCCGCTAGTTTTCCAATCTCTTCATAAATTTTAGAGTCGATAACATGCCTGTAATTTTCTAATGAGACGGTTTTCCGAGTTCTAACGTTAATCATAAGAATATTATAGTAAAAAGCATTTACAAAAATAAGAAGAAAAGTTAAAATGGCTTCAAAACTATTCCTCTTAGAAAGGAGGCACCTTTAAAATGAATCTCTACAAAAAGGCTCTAGAAACCTTTCACAGAATGCAATACAGAGCATTTGACATCTGGTGGTATGAGAGCTTAGTCATTACCATGTTCCCCTATACCGTTTATTGTTGGGACCAGATGTCAGATGGATCAAAGCGCTATGATATTAAAGCAGATGGTGGGGCTCTACGCAGATTCTTCAGCCAACAAAAACTAGAGTCAGGTACAGTCATCTATATCCTCTGTCCGGCTCTAGGTGCCGACACAAGTTACCATTATCTAGCTGTCACAGAAAACGTCTTCCGCGAGGAAATGGACCGTTTTTGTAAGGAAACGGGGGTAGCTAGCCCTATACTTGACCCGGCAAACGCATAACGATTAGGGAGGGTTATACATGGAGACAAATGGCCTTTTTGACCGAATTAGAGACTTCAGAAGTCTCTACCGCAATTCATTCCTGATAAATGCGACTGAGCGGATCGAAGGGAACCAGATCTATCTGATGAAACGAGCGATGGCAGCACGGACCGCTTTTATCTACGTTGCGGTTTCCAAGGAGAGACAGGTCATAGAGTTCTCAGGCCGAGCGGAGCTGGACAACAGGAGTCCTTTTGCTATCCTATACTTCGTCAAGAGGACGAAGAAGTACTGGACCTACCGTGCAGTAAAACTAAGCGCGCTAGGAATCAATGCGGATGCTCTCGTCGGGGAAATCCGAACGGCTACCGAAGATCTATAAGGGGAGATTCATTACCTATCAAAACGGCGGACCAAAGGTCCGCCGTTTCTTGTTATTAAATCTTTACAATTTCTACTCTAGTCAGCTTTTGCCTGTGGCCTTGCTTCCTCCTGTAATTCTTTCTTTTCTTATATTTTAGAACGACTATTTTGTCCCCTTTTGTCTGTTCGATAATTTTGCCCTCGACTTTTGAATCCTTAACTAAAGGCTCGCCGATTTCCAGCTTACCAGCTACTTCTTTTAAAAGTACCTCTGAAAAATTAACCTTGTCCCCTTCTTTGCCCTCAATTTTTTCAACATTAAATTTTAAGCCAGGTGTTACTAAGTATTGCTTGCCTCCGGTTTTGATAACGGCAAAATCATTCGAAGCTTTAGCCGGATTCTCGGTTTTTTCTACTTTTTGCGGCACTTCTTTTTTAACAGAAGCTGTTTTTTTAACAGAAATTTTCTTTTCTACTTTCTTATTGTTTTCTGTTTTCTGTTTACTGTTTACTGTTTTTGTCTTTTCTTCAGCCATACTATTTTGTCATTCTGAACTTGATTCAGAATCTATCATTCTGGATTCCGGGTCCCGCCTTTGCCATGCTATGGATGGGCAGGCAAGCCTGGAATGACAAGAAGAAGGATTCTTCAATCAGTAAATGTTATTAACTTTAAAAGAATAGCAGATTTTTCTCTTCCTTTCAAGTCTTTCTTAAAAATCCAGTTTTCTATGGGCTCTGGCAATGCTTTCTAGAAGCCCTAATGAAGCCAAGATAACAACAAGAGAAGTCCCTCCATAGCTAACCAAAGGCAAGGGGATGCCAGTAACCGGCATAAGGCCGATATTCATTCCCACATTAATGAAAACATGGAAGAAAATCATGGCGACAATTCCGACCGCAAGATACATCCCAAAAAGGTCCTTTGAGTGCTGGGCAATCCTGATTCCTCTTAAAATCACAGTAAGAAAAAGTCCTAGAAAGACCATTACACCCAAAAAGCCCATTTCTTCGGCCATAGCAGCAAAAATAAAGTCGGTGTGCTTCTCTGGAATAAAATTGAGCTGTGATTGGGGCCCGTGACCAAGCCCTCTCCCTAAAAAGTTGCCGGAACCGATGGCAATTTTCGCCTGAGTTATATTCCAGCCGGCGCCTTGGGGGTCATTGGATGGGTCCAAAAAAACCTCGATACGATGCTTCTGAAAGTCCTTTAGAAATCTCCAAACGATAGGAAGGGAAATAACCCCAGCAACACCGGCATAAACTAGGTATATTTTTTTAGCGTTTGAAACTATAAACATAGAAAGCCAGATGACGAAGAAGATGAATGCCGTCCCCAAATCAGGCTGGGCTGCGACCATTACAAGAGGAATTGCCATAAAAATGAAGGATCTTATAATATGCTTCGGCTTGTCCATGACATCGTGATTAACTGAGAAATATTTGGCTAAAACCAAAATCATAAGAATCTTTGCAATCTCTGAAGGCTGCAATTGAAAAAATCCAAGTTCGATCCACCTTGTCGCTCCCATCGTCTGCTTGCCCACAAAGAAAAGGACTGCCAACATTACTATTTCTACTATGTAAAGAATCGAACTGTATCTTTTTAGAAGTGTGTAATCAAAAAAGGTAACTAGAAAAAAGATAACAATCCCGATCAAGGCATAAATAAGTTGCTTTAGGGCTTCCCCGGAGCCGCCAACCATTGTAAGAGTAGTGCTATAAAGGATTGAGATGCCAATAGCCAAAAGAAGAACCATGCAAATAAAAAGAATCCAATCGAATTTTTTGAAAATTCTAAAACGATCCAGCATACAGTAATTATATTAGCGTAAATAAATTAAACCAACAATGTCATCTCGAATGGAGTGATAACGGAATGAGAGATCTAAAGATTTTCTGAAAGATCCTTCCATTTAGGATTAAATTCATTTATAAGTTCTTCTTTCTTTTGTCGACGCCACTTTTTTAAAACCTTTTCTCTTGTAATCGCAGATTTAACATCACTCGTCTCTTCA
>JAMCYV010000014.1 GCA_023473595.1 Patescibacteria group bacterium
TAAAAGAATACTTACCTTATTATCTAAAAGAATTCCAAGCTAGGTTTAACCATAAAGAGTACTTTGATAATCCATTAAGTTACCTTAAAATATCATTAAAGGTTGTTCCAAGTTCTTTACTTTAACCTTACCTTTCCCTCCCTTTTAAGCTATAATTATTTTATGCAAGCAAAAGAAAAAAAATCAATTGACCTTAGGGTTATTTTAGCCGCTGATAAACTAGCTAAAAAACTTCATGAAGGACAGTTGCGGAAAAATAACGGCGAACCATACGCCAATCATCCAGAGAGGGTAGCTGAGCTTGTTGCCCAGTATAAGACCAGCCATCGCCTAGAAGATCTTTTAGCGGCTGCTATGCTTCACGACACTATAGAAGACACAGACTATTCCAAAGAAGAGATTGAAGAAAAATTTAATAAATTGGTTGCTTCCTTAGTCGAAGAATTAACTTCTGATGAAAAAGAGTTGAAGAAAAAGGGGAAAGCTAATTATCTCACTGAAAAAATGCTGAAAATGAGTAATTGGGGATTAACCATTAAACTGGCCGACAGACTAGATAATGTTAGTGATTTAAATGATTGTCCTAAAGAATTCGCCGAGCGATATACTAAGGAGACAAAACAGATTTTGGATGTTTTAGAAGAGAAAAGAGAGCTTACTAACGCCCACAAAGAGCTGATCAAAGCTATTCGAGAAAAGATATAAATGAATAGAATTGAGATAATTAAAGGGGATATAACGAAGATAGAAGCCGATGCGACTGTGAATGCGGCAAATAGGACGCTTTTGGGCGGTGGGGGAGTTGATGGAGCGATTCACAGGGCGGCCGGGCCTGAACTTTTGGAAGAGTGCAAGACTTTAGGCGGATGTAAGACCGGCGAGGCCCAGATTACCAAGGGCTATAATCTCCCAGCCAAATATATTATTCATACTGTCGGTCCGATTTATGGCCGAGAAAACGGTAAGGAAGCTGAACTTCTAGCTAGTTGCTATAAAAATAGCTTGAAATTGGCCGAAAAATATAATCTTATAACAATCGCTGTTCCCAGTATCTCTACTGGTGCTTATCATTATCCTATCGAAAAAGCGGCCAAAATTGCCATTCAAACTGTTAAGGATTATTTCCGAAAAAAACCGAATACTTTTGATAGAATAATTTTTGTTTTATTTTCTGATTACGATTACAAAACCTACCAGAATTTGCTAAATTAAATCTATGGCAGAGCTAGTAATTAAGACCACAAAAGAAAAAGAAGTTGTTGATATTACTGATAAGATTAATGATTTTTTAGCGAAAGAAAAAGTCGATGATGGGTTGGTGAACATTTTTCTGACCCACACTACAGCGGCGCTGGCGACCGCTGATCTAGATCCCGGAACTGATCTCGATATGCTCGATGCTTTTGAAGAATTAATTCCCTCGCACCAGAGTCAAGCTCGGTACGGGGCAGGCTACATAAATTACCGTCATCCCCACAATCCTGCCCACGTTCCCGACCACATCCTTTCTTCATTAATTGGCACTTCACTAACCATTCCAATAAAAGATGGTGAAATGATTCTTGGAACTTGGCAGAGAGTCGTTCTTATAGAGCTCGATGGCCCTCGTGAACGTCAAATTATCTGCTCATTAATATGATTTAGAAAAAAAAGATCTATTCCATGTCCGTCAAAATTGCTATGATTTAATGGTGATTAAAAAAGGAGGTAAGAATGAAAGGATTTAAAGACAATATCGAAAAACTAACTTTAGAAAATGAGAATTTTAGGAAAGTTCTCTATACTGCTCCTCATAGCCAGCTGGTCCTCATGGCTTTAAAACCAAACGAAGAGATCGGGATGGAAGTTCACGAAGAGAACGACCAGTTCTTCAGATTTGAAAGTGGCGAGGGGAAAGTTATAATCGACGGAAATGAATATGATGTAAAAGATGGTGATGCTGTAATAGTCCCGGCTGGCGCCCAGCACAATGTCGTCAATGCTTCCGATAGCGAACAGCTAAAACTTTATACGATCTATTCACCAGCTCATCATAAAGATGGTATAACTCGAGCGACGAAAGAAGATGCAGAGGCTGATGCCCCGGAATTTGACGGCAAAAGAACGGAATAAGTTTTGAATACATTTCCTAAACCTATTTATTTCGCAAATATATTCTAATTTTCTTGCAAATCTTAGGCTTGGCCAAGGCGAATCAGCGTCTAACAAGAAAGTAATAAGGTGCAGTTTAGGTTATTTATCTAAGACCCCTTGTATTTTTATACTTTTTGTGCTAGTTTAGGTGTTAAATCCGAAAAAATGACGGCAACCTGACATAAATTACTTCTCTAGGAAGGAGGAGGAAATGGCGGCTAAGGACAAAAGTGCCTCACCGTTTGAGATGGCGTTTACAGCTATGGGTTACGCAAGTAAACAACTTGGCGAATACCTTGACCCGACTAAGAGAAAGATTCTTGAAGAAGCTGCGAATGCTTATGAGGCAATCTTCTTTCCGGAAGATATCGAAAAGCAAAATCCCTACTACAAGATGAGACATTCTGAGATTTTCACAGAACTTAGTAAGGATAGGCAGCTTCTTGGATCAGAAGAGTTGCTTAGAAAAGTGGCCAACACTCTGCGAGATAGCTCAAACGGTAAATGCTTATAGACTACAATCGGCGTCTCCAAGCATATTCTCGCCTTGGTTACCACAAACGGATGGACCCTTCTTAAGTTTCCAAAAATCCCAGCAAGCGCCTAAGTTGAGAATAAGAGGATTTGGCCTCCAGTGATGTAGAACTGGAGGCCAGGACTGTTTTTAAGGTTAAATTTTTCGCTATAATATACATATGGTTAAAGTTGTAAAAGTAAAGGCAAACTATGAATTAAAGGGTTCAATTATGAAGGTAGTTGAGCCCTTAGGGGGCTTCAAAGCCTTTGTTAAAAAGGGGGAGACAGTGCTTTTAAAACCGAATTTCAATACTGCCGATCCTTTCCCAGCCTCGACAGATCTCGGATTTTTAAAAACGATAGTCGGTTTGTGTTACGACCAGGGGGCAAAGTTGGTGATGGTGGGCGACTCTTCTACTATGAGCTTAAACACCAGAAAAGTAATGGAAGAGAAAAATATTTTTAGTTTGGAAAAACTAGATCGCCCAGCCAGAGTCTATGTTTTCGATGAGAGAGATTGGGTAACAAAAAAGATTTCTGACGGCAAATATCTAAAAAAAGCTTGCATTACGGAATATCTAGACAAGGCCGACAAGCTAATCCTTCTCCCATGCTTAAAAACCCATTTCAAAGCTGAATTTACTGCCAGTCTTAAACTTTCAATCGGCTTTCTAAAGCCGAGGGAAAGAATAGGTTTGCATATTCGAAAGATAGAGGAAAAAATCGCTGAATTAAATACTCTTATTTATCCCGATCTTATTATTATGGATGCCAGAAAGTGTTTTATAACGGGCGGACCGGAACACGGCGAATTAAGAGAACCCAAGACTATTTTAGCTTCAACTGATAGAGTAGCCATCGATATTGAAGGAATAAAAATCATTCAAAGCTTTGAGGGAAATAATATAAAAGGCAAAGACCCTTGGAAATTCCCGCAGATAAAGAGAGCAGTAGATCTGGAAATTGGTGCAAAAAACGAGGACGACTACCAAATTATTGAAGGTTAAGCTATAATAAACATAATAATAAAAGGAGGGATTAGATGGCTGAAGAAGCAACGCAAAATACACAACCGGCTGCCGCTGTACCGCAGAAAAAAGGCAAGGGAAAACTACTAGTAATTATTTTATTTATTTTGGCTGTTCTAGGAGTAGGCGGCTATTTTGGTTACAAGCAAGTAACTGCATATCTGGCCCAAAAGGCGATCTTAGCCCAATGCAAATACAAAGACGCCACCATTTGCCGCCATCTCTATAATCTAAAAGAGATAAAGTACATGTCGGCTAAATCAGCGATGACGGATAAAAGCGGCAAAAAGAGTGAATATGCTTATGATATGAATGGTGACAGGTATCATACTATCGCTACTGAAAACGGAAAAGAAATCTTCAATACCATCGCCATCGCAGACAAAGTCTATATGAAAGATTATTCTGACAACAAATGGTGGATGAGTAAAAATAATAAAGACGTCGAAAAAAACTTTGATGAATTTGAGCCTGATTACCAAGTAGAGGAAAACGATACTAAGACTCAGATTGCTTACAAATATATCGGCAAAGAAAAGGTAAATGGGGTAAATTGCTATAAATATCAAGTCAGTGATCCGAATAATAAGGATATGACGGAAGATCTTATTTGGTTTGACACCAAAGATTACTTACTTCGAAAAATGTCTTCGAAAGACAAGGACGGCAATACTTATGAAGAGACTTTCTCCTATAATAAGGTTGAGATCAATGAACCGTCGCCCGTCAAAGAGGCTACCTCGCAGCTTGATATGCTCGGAGGGCTTAGAAATGCCTTGCCAAATGAAAATATTGACCAAATGCAACAGGATGCTCAAAATGCGATCGATGCTTTGATGAAGTATTATAATGCTACTCCGACCGAGACGCCGGTTGAAACACCAGTTGAATAATTATTTAAAATAAAGCTTTAGGAGAAATCTGATTTGATACAGCTTGAAGATATTACTAGAACTTATAAGCTTGGCGATGAGATTATAAATGCCTTGGACAAGGTTAATCTCACGATAAAAGACGGGGAGTTTGTTGCTATCATGGGACCTTCAGGATCAGGTAAGACCACGCTTGCAAATATCATTGGCGGTCTAGATTCTCCGACATCAGGAACTGTCCTAATAGACGGCGAGGGTTTGAGTCAAAAGAATGATAAAAACCTCTCCTTATATAGAAATAAGAAGGTTGGATTTGTTTTTCAAACTTTCAATCTGCAATCCGGCTTCACGGCTCTGGAAAACGTAATGTTGCCTCTAATACTCGCTAAAATGAGCGGAAGAGAAAGGAAAAAAAAGGCTATCGAATGTTTAACCGCCGTCGGCTTAGCGGATAGGATGAATCACAAACCGAATCAGCTTTCAGGCGGACAGAGGCAGAGGGTTAGCATTGCGAGAGCCTTGGCTAATGATCCAGAAATAATCATTGCTGATGAGCCAACCGGGAATCTGGATTCAAAAAAGGGTCAAGAAATTATGGATATTTTAAAAGCCTTAAATAGAAATCAAGGCATAACTCTTATTATTATTACCCATGACTCAAATATTGCCAAACAAGCGAAAAAAATTATTGAAATTCAAGACGGAAGGATCAAAGAAAGAGCAGGAGCAGGGGCATGAAATTTTTCGATTATATCAAAATAGCCCTTAAAAATATTTGGCGGCAAAGAGTAAGATCTTCATTAACTATAGTCTCAATTGTTATTGGATCTTTAGCAGTAATTAGCGTTCTTTCTCTTGTCTTTGGCGCCCAAAAGGTTTTCATGGATACTCTTCAGGCAGAAGGATCTTTTACCCACGTAATGGTAACTCCAAATCAAGAAAATTTATCTGGAGGTGGAGGACCATTTGGCGGTGGAGGACAGGAAGTTTCTGATTCCCAGAAAAAAATTGATGATGCTCTTATTCAAAAAATTAAAACCATAAATTATGTCACAGATGTCAACCCAGCTGTAAGAATCTGGAATTTAGAATCATATAAGGCGAAGGGTGGAAACGGCAAAAAATTCAGAGCCGATGTGGAAGCGTCAGTACCTGGAAAAGCGACTGAAAAAAAAATTATAGCTGGTAGAGATTTCACTAAAGAAGATGGAAATAGAAAGGTAATAATAGGCGTAAATTTGTTGGAAAGTTTAGGATATAAAGATCCACAAGACGCTGTCGGAAAAACAATTATTTTTACAACTAAAAAGGGTTATCAAGGAGAAGGTGCTCAACTTCCAGATTTTAATTCCGATAACAAAGAGAGTTGGGATAAATTACAGGAACAAGCTACAGAACTTGAAGCCGAGATTATCGGAATTACGTCTCCTCCAGGGCCAGGATCAAATGGTTCGGTGTTTATCACAATGAATTGGGCACGAAAGATTATGTCTTGGCCAAACATGAAGGAAGACCCGGTAAAAATGGAAGCCTATAAGACGAGGATGGAGACTAGTGGCATTCGCAATTGGGATATGAGAAATTGTCAAGATTGCCGAACACTAACATATGAAAGCGAAATTGATAGACAAGGATATCATATGGCTTATGTCCAGGTTAATAATCCAGATAATACCAAGGCTGTCTCTGAAGAGATAAAAAAATTAGGTGTAGGAACTATTACAGCCGAGGATATGCTAAAAATGTTTACCCAAGTAATAAGTATTATTGCGGCAGTCTTGGGGGCAATTGGCGCAATATCTTTGGGAGTAGCTACAATCGGAATTGTTAACACGATGGTCATGGCGACTATGGAAAGAACAAGAGAAATAGGAGTAATGCGAGCTTGCGGTGCAACTAGAAAAATCATAAGAAGGCTTTTTATGTTTGAGGCTGCAGTTTTAGGATTTTTAGGCGGCACTATCGGAATTCTAACAGGAATTGGTGTCTCAAAAATCGCTAATTATTACATAAACCGCATGCTAGCCTCTCAAAATATGAGTGCTGAAAACGTCATTTCCCTTCCCCTGTGGCTTATTGTGGCAACTCTAGGAATTACAACCTTTTTAGGTCTTATCTCCGGCCTTTACCCAGCATTCAGAGCCGCCCGACTTGATCCTGTCGAAGCCTTAAGATATGAATAGCGTTAAAAATTTAAATGAAAAATGTTTTTAAAAACAAGTTATTACTTTTCGGATTCGGATTAGCTATCGCTTTTATTGCAATTTCTTATTTCTTTTATCTACTAGTCTCAAAAGTTAATAGGGATGTCATTCAATCAACCGGCAAAAGGCAGATTTCCTGGGGAGAAGCGGTGAATAAGATAAATAATGGGGAAGTAAAAAGCATAATACAAACCCACAATCTTGAAGTGACTCTAATTCTAAAAGATGGGCAAGGCTTAATTACGGTTGAGTCAGCCATTGATAATGTCTTTAAAGTAATTCAAGATTGCGGGCAAAAATGCCAAGATATTTCCCTTGCAACTGAATAAACCTTTAGATCTAGAGATCTAACTTATCTCTTATTTGACCTAAATTTTCTTCTAAATCTTTAATAGTGTTTTGAACTTTTACCCTTTCTTCGTTTGGCAAGTTATTTCTAGCTAGTTTATCCATGTCCTCGATATTATTTCTAGCATTATTCCAATCTGCAACGAATTTTTCTTTTGTAGGTGCATCCATTTTTACCTCCTTATTCTCATTATCTTTTTCCAATCTTCCTCCTGGTCTAGTCTTTGGAACCGATTTCGAGAATCGTATAAAGCTTTTTCTAATTTCTGAAGCTCAAACCGATATACATCCTTATCAGGGATTGTCCCATCACATTCAATAACGAACCTAATATCAGCGATAGAATGAAGAGCCCTGTTCCATTCATTCATAAATCTTTCCCGAGTATCTTTTTTCATTCTTTTATCAACCCTTCTATTTTATTTTTCAAATCATAGGCTAGGAAGTCAGCCTCTTCTAAATCAACAACCAGTTTTCCAGTATTGACCCCATCTGCTTCTAAGTTTCGGATAATTCTCCTCATATCTCTAACGCTTGCCAGAAGATCATCCGCCCTATCATTGATTTTTTTAATATTAGAATTCATATTCATATATTTTTAGTTGCGTTTTTGACATTCCTTACATCGTTTTCTATCTTCGTCAAGTTGTCACGGGTATCCACATTTGATCTTCTCACTCCTTGAACTGTCTTTTTCATATTGTTTAAGTTATCCATTAGCATTCTCTTATCAACCTATAATTCATAAATTCTCCTTTTTATTTTAAAATAATAGAAAGACGATTAGATTTTATTTAGCAAATTTACAAATTAAACCCCTCAACCTTGACAACTAGACTAGCATTTGCTATCCTTAGTCTACTTATAGGGAACGGCGCTATGTAAAAATAGTCGCCCCAGAGGGGGAAAGACCTTCCCTCTCGGTATGATCAAGAAAGCTAGAGGGCCTTGAGACTTCAAGGTCCTTTTTTGTATTATTCCAAAATTTGCATTTTTCGGTTATACTTATTGTTAATTGCTAATTATTAATTGTTAATTACTGCCATGTTAGATATAAATTTTATTAGAGAAAATAAAGAAATTGTTGAAAAATCCGCTAAAGACAAAGGCTTTAGAGTTGATATTGATAAATTAATTAAGATAGATGATAGGAGACGAAAGCTCCTTACCGAGATTGAGAATTTGAGGACTGAACAAAATAAGATTTCTAAAGGAATAAAAGGCAAGCCTGACAAAGCACAAATAGAAAAATCAAAAAAGATAAAAAAGG
The DNA here is from genome assembly GCA_023473595.1 of Patescibacteria group bacterium. Classification (GTDB taxonomy): domain Bacteria; phylum Patescibacteriota; class CPR2; order UBA1875; family JAMCYV01; genus JAMCYV01. The sequence goes on from JAMCYV010000014.1 coordinate 8,372, forward strand.
AGCAGGAAAAGCTTTTGCCAGAAATTAAAAAGGTTGAAGAAGATTTTAATCAACTTATGCTTCTGGTTCCTAATATACCAAGCAAAGATACACCCGTCGGCCCGGACGAAAATTCAAATAAAGAAGTGAAAAAATGGGGGAATATTCCTAAGTTTGATTTCCCGATCAAAGACCATCTGGATCTGGGAATTCAAAATGACTTAATTGACATTGAAAGGGCAGTCAAATTAGCCGGCACGAGAAGCTATTTCCTAAAAAATGATTTAGTACTCTTTGAGAACGCCGTTTTGAGATTCGCTTTGGATACCCTTAAAAAAGAAGGATTTCAAATATTTAATCCACCGGTTCTTCTAAACCGGCAAGCTTTTATAGGAACTGGCTTTTTTCCAACCTACAGCGAAGATATTTACAAGGTTGAAGGAGAAGAGTATTACCTGGCAGGAACAGCTGAAGTGCCGGTAGCTTCCTATTATAGTAATGAAACTTTAGGCGAGCATGAGCTACCGAAGCTTATGGCTGGGATTTCAAGCTGTTTTAGAAAAGAAGTCGGCACATACGGCAAAGACACTAGAGGAGTTTTCAGACTTCACCAGTTTAATAAGGTAGAGCAAGTGGTCATTTCAAAGCCGGAAGAAGCAGAAAAATATTTCAATTTTATCCTTGAAACAGCAGAAAAAATATTAAAAGCTTTAGAAATTCCTTATAGAGTAATGCAGCTCTCAACCGGCGAAATGGGCTTCCCGCAATATAAAAAGTATGATATCGAGTGCTGGGTCCCGTCGCAAAAGAAATATAGAGAAACCCATAGTTGTTCAAATGATACCGATTTTCAAGCCCGAAGGTTAAATATTAAATATCGAAGTGAGAATGGTGAGAAGGAGTATGTTTATACTCTTAATAATACCGCTATTGCTACGCCTCGAATTTTAATCCCGCTTCTGGAACTCAATCAGCAAAAAGATGGTAGTATTAAGACCCCCAAAGTGCTACAACCCTATATGAACGGACAAAAGGAAATAAGAAATCAATAAGAATAGGGATTCATTCGTAATATTTGTAGGATTAGTATAAGATTAGTAAATTCGTTGTCATATGAACATAGATATCACTGCTAGGAAATTTAAATTAACCCCATCCATTGAGACTTATGCAAATGAAAAAGTCTCAAAGCTTTCAAAATTTCAGTCAAATATTACAGAGATTCGTGTAATTTTAGAGGTTGACGACGGCCACCATAGGCATGGCAGAAACAACGGCTGTGAAATTATTATCCATACGCCTCGTGAACATAAGGAATTTTTTGCTAGGACCTGGACTGATGATATGCATAAGTCAATCAACCAAGCTGTTTCAGAAATGGAAAAAGAACTTATGACTCATAAGGGCAAACATTTGGTGATTGATCATGAAGAAATTAGGGCTGAAAAAATGGAAATTCCAGAAGTTGGACCAGAAGAGGAAGAATAATTTTTTAATTTTATGGCTTTTTTAAAGAAAATATTTGGCGACTCTAATTTAAGAGTGATAGGTAAGCTAAAACCTCTTGTTGAAGAGACTAATTCTAAGGAAAAAGAGATCTCCAAGCTTTCCGATAGCTCCCTTAAGGCCAAAACAACAGAATTTAGGGAAAAAATAAAGAAAGCAACTGAAAAAGTTTCCCAAGATGATGAAAAAAGAAAAATTGAAGGAAAAATTTTAAATGATATTTTACCAGATGCCTTTGCTTGCACTAGAGAAGCAGGGAAAAGAACCCTTAAGCAAAGGCACTTCGATGTTCAACTCATAGGCGGAATTGCCCTTCACCAAGGCAAAATCGCTGAGATGAAGACTGGAGAAGGTAAAACCTTGGTCGCTACTTTAGCAGTTTACTTAAATGCCCTCCCTGGAAGAGGCGTTCATGTCGTTACCGTAAATGATTATCTTGCCAAAAGAGACGCTGGATGGATGGGAAGAATTTATGACGCTTTAGGGCTTATAGTCGGTTGCATTGTCCACGAACAAGCTTTTATTTTTGATAAGAATTACAAAAATGAGAATACCCTCGATGAAAGAGAAGAAAATCTAAGGCCGGTAAGCCGAAAAGAAGCTTACGATGCAGACATTACTTATGGCACTAATAATGAATTTGGTTTTGATTATTTGAAAGACAATATGGTCCAAAACTTAGGCCAGATGGTTCAAAGAGGCCATAACTTTGCCATAGTTGATGAAGTCGATTCAATTTTGATTGACGAGGCGAGGACTCCTCTTATTATTTCTCAACCGGCCGAAGAATCAACCGACAAGTACTACCAATTTGCCCAAATTGCTAAAAATTTGAAGGAAGAAGTAGACTATGAAATCGACGAGAAAATGAATGCAGTCGCTTTGACCGATGAAGGAATTAGAAAAATCGAAAGGGTTTTGGGTGTTCAAAATATTTACGAAGAGAGAGGGATTGACGAGGTTCATCATATAGAACAAGCCCTAAAAGCCCATGCTCTTTTTAAATTAGATAAAGACTATGTAGTACGAGATGGCGAAGTAATAATTGTTGATGAATTTACTGGAAGACTTATGCCGGGAAGAAGATATTCCGAGGGGCTTCACCAAGCCATAGAAGCCAAAGAAGGCGTTGAGATAAAGAGAGAAAGTTTGACACTAGCTACGATTTCTTTCCAGAACTATTTCAGAATGTATTCCAAACTTGCGGGAATGACAGGAACTGCAGAAACAGAAGCTGAAGAATTTCAAAAAATTTACAAATTGGAAGTTTTAGTTATTCCGACAAACAAATCGATGATTAGAAAAGACCAAAACGATGTTATTTATAAAAATGAAGAGGCCAAATTTAAAGCAGTTGTCGAAAAAATAAAAGAACTCAATAAAAATGGCCAGCCAGTTTTGGTAGGTACGGTTTCAATAGAAAAAAATGAGATTCTTTCAAACCTTCTTAGAAGAGAAGGAATAAAACATGAGCTTTTGAATGCTAAAAACCACGAAAAAGAAGCAATTATCATCTCTAAAGCCGGCCAAAAAGGCGCCGTAACCGTAGCCACCAATATGGCAGGAAGAGGGACAGACATCGTCCTTGGAGATGGAATTGCTGGCTTAGGCGGACTTTTCGTCATAGGAACAGAAAGACATGAGGCAAGAAGAATCGACAATCAGCTTAGGGGCAGAAGCGGCCGCCAAGGCGATCCGGGATTCAGCCAATTCTATATTTCTTTGGATGATGATCTAATGAGAATATTCGGCTCTGACAGGGTAAAAGCAATGATGGAAAGATTAGGGCTCCCTGAAAATAGACCGATAGAGCATCCTTTTATCAGCAAATCTCTTGAATCCGCTCAAAGAAGAGTGGAGGGCCATAACTTTGATATTAGAAAAAACTTGGTTGAATATGATGATGTTATGAATAAGCAAAGAGAGATTATTTATAAGAAGAGAAGATTAATTCTAGAAAGTGAATTCGATGAGAAAACCCAAGAAGAGGTTAAGGAAGAATTCCTTGAGATGATAAGAAATGAAATTCGCCTTATTATTGACAGCCATACCAATGTCCAAACAGGAGAGATTGAAACTGAAGATGCTTGGAATACCCTAAATTCTATCCTTCCTTTACCAGAAGATCTAAAAAAAGAAATAGGAAAGCTTGATTCAGAGAATGCCAAAGAAAAACTTATCAAACTCTTCGAGGAAGCTTATGAAAAGAAAGAAAAAGAGACCGGCAAGGAGCTTATGAGAATCTTAGAAAGAGCCGTTTACCTTAGAACCATCGATATGCTTTGGATCGATCATCTTGATATTATGACTCACCTTAGAGAGGGGATCGGTCTAAGGGGGTATGCTCAAAGAGATCCTTTAATTGAGTATAAAAAAGAATCCTATAATATGTTCCAGACCCTTCTTTTAGGCATTAGAAAAGAAATTGTCTATAACGTTTTCAAAGTCCAAATCCAAGCAAATCCTTTGCCGGAAGAAATAGAACAACAATCGGCAAACAGTAAACAAGAAACAGTAAATAAAAGTTTAAATGATAATAAAACTAATAATTCACCTGATTTATTAAAAGAAAAACCTACTAAACAATTAACTGATCAACCAATTAACCCCAAAAATAAAGTCGGCCGCAATGATCCCTGCCCTTGTGGTAGCGGGAAGAAATATAAGAAGTGCTGCGGCAAGTAAAATGCCTATTTGAAAGTGTTGTATTTTAGCGATTAGTCTGATATAATTTAGGTGCAATTTTCGAGCTAGTCCTTTAAAATTACAATATTACTTTAGATGCTTAGAAAGAGGGTGTTATTGTATGGCCACCGTTGAGTCCTTAGCTTCAATGTCTGCCGATGAATTACCGAGTGAGAATGTGTTAATCAAGATGCTATATGGAGAATTATGGAAACTCTTCGTTAAGCAGGATGTATCGATCCAAGAATTCGACACGATACTCAATCCAGCAGGCGCAGTAGGGGCCGACCCGTCGCGGGTAGAGGTAACGCTTGATCGAAGGTTTCTAATGGTTTACCAATTGCTACTCGAAGCAATCCGCGATGATTCCGAAATAGGCGAAAAAGCTGGCATACTCTTAGTGAAATACCTAAGGTACATAGAACATGATCTTTAAATTAAATAAGGGGGACTAGACTCTCACAATAATGGGAGTCTTTCTCTTATAAAAATATTGACTTTAGATATTGCTTAAGCTATAATTCTCCTAAAGAAAAAATATGAGAAAGAATTTACTGAGGGTATTTATTACCCTTTTTCTGTTTTCTAGTTTAATAACTATCCCGAAGGTAATGGCTGAAGCCAGAGACTATGATACAAACGCCATCATTTATGGCGGGGCTTATTCTATAGATGAATTAAACCAAAAGATAAACTTTGGCTCTGGACCAAATGCAGGCGCCGGAGTATACGGAAGCTGGCAAGCCCCTGGAGACGTCAAATACTTCTATAATGGACTTGGAATTTTCCAAGACCAGTTCCTAGGGCTTGGCGACGGCTTTGTACATAGCAACGGCACGGTAACTTTAGCTGGTAAGAATGTAGCTACAGATGTGCTCTCTGCCGGTCGAGAATTTATGCCTGGCTCCACCCAAGATACTAGGTTCGCTGCTACTATTTGGTGGAGATCACCAAGTATAAGCTTCGCTTCAAGCAGCATTCCTGCATTTATTTATTTAGACGAGGATGGCAATTTTGCTTATGCAATTATTAAATCTTGCGGCAACCCTGTAATGAAGTGGCCTTTATACTTTGAAAAAAAGAAGGTTATTCCTAAATTCAAAATAGTTATCCATAAATTTGAAGATTTAAACGCTAATAATCAAAAAGAGGACAACGAAAATCCGATGAAAGATATTGAATTTACTCTAGAAGGGAATGGAATTAAACTTACAAAGAAAACTGATGCAAATGGAATTATAGAATTTACGGATCTTATAGAAGGAAATTACGCTCTAAAAGAAACTCCAATAAGCGGATGGCAAGCTATAGGGGATATTAAAATAAACATTAGTGGCCAAGATACACTGGTATTTATTGGAAATAGAAGGCTCCCGAAGCCGGTAGAAAAAAAGACGATTGAGGTAAAGGAAAAAACAGTCTTTGTTCCTAAAACGGAAGTTGTAGAAAAGAAAGTAGAAGTCCCTGTAGTAAAAACTCAAACTCTTCCTGTTACAGGCGCTCCTGAAACATTTGCTTCATTTTCTTTACTCTCACTGGGAACCAGCGCTTTATATTATATAAAGAGCCGAAAACTTTTGAAGAAATAAACTAAATATAATTTAGCTCGAAAAAATGCCCATCTTAAGGGCATTTTTTCTTTAAAAACCCTTAAGCTTATTATTCAGACAATAACATTGGCGGATTGATTTCTTTTTTTGGATCTAAATCCAATGTTCTCTTGTCTTTTATTTAATATTATTCAAATTGGCTACCAGATAAGCAGTACCTCATACCTATAAAGGGAGGGAATATTCTTGAGTGTAAAGGAAATCTTCTCAAGAAGTTCTGTCGAATCCGGGATAAAGAAGCTGCAAGATTATGCGAATCAAACCGGAGAGAACGGCGAAAAGCGACTCGACTGGAAGAAGATCAGCCTCATCGTCGCAATGGTAACCGGACTTGCCTTAACCGTTACAACGGTTGTCATCATGGCCACTGGAGTACTCTCAAGCAGGAGCAATTTCTCGGTCGAGCCTGGTCGTCTGCCTGGACAAAAACAAGCACAAACTGCTCCTGAACAGTCTCCTAAAGATCAACCGGGAACTCCGCCGCAAGTCGAGGCTCAAACACAACCCGATTCCGCTCCAAGTCCCGAACCTGAAAGCAGTTCTGAAGCTGCCCCCGAAGGTTCTTGGGAACCACAATCTCGCGAATCTATCGGCCAAGGCGGCTCGTCGAGTACTGGGAGTGGGCCAACGGCAATAGTACCACCAGTCGCACCGCCATCTCCGACAATCGAGATTCCAAGTCCAAGCCAGCCGTCTCCGGGAACACCATCGCCTTCGCCCGATTCGGAAATAGGAAGTTCAGGTCCTGGAATGAGGTTTGACCCCTATACCGATCCGGAGCACGGAACAAATGACACAAGGCCGCCTAGCGAAAACGACGGCACCGGCAATCTCTTGCCGGAAGTGCCTGACGTCGAGATCAAATAACTGGTAGCCATCTATAGAGAGGCAGGTAGCCCCTGCCTCTCGCCTCCAATATTTCAAAGTAGATTATATTTATTATTAAAACCAGAGAATGAAAAAGAAAAGAAGCATCAAATTTTTAACTATCGTTCTATCTTTAATATTAGCCCTAGGCTCTGTATTTTCATTGCCATACATAAGTAGAGCTCAAAGCATCCCTAGAGACTTTAATACAAATGCTACGATTTTTGGCGGCGCCGCTACTAAAGAGGAACTCATAAGCAAAATAAATGGCGGTGATGGACAGCACACAGATATCGCTCAAATTCTTTTTAATGAAGGTAGAGGAATCACGATGCAAGGAATACAAAATAGCATCGACGGTATAGTAACTATTGATGGTAATGTTATAGTTGGCGGACAGACTGTCGCCACAAATGCTTTTTCTTCGGGCCGTAATTTTATACCCGGTTCTACGAGAGACGTATCGCTCTGGATGCGGCCGCCTAGAGTCTCCTTCTTATCAAATCAGCTTGAGGCATTTGTTGGCATGGATGGCGGTGCCTTTAGATTTGCTATTATTAAATCTTGCGGCAATCCGATAAAGATTTTACAGGTGCCGTTTCCCCAGATATTTAAAAGAGTAAGAAATGACAGAACAGGCGAGGAAAGCGATGCTGATACTATTGCAACCGCAGTCAAAGTAGCTCCAGGCGATCCTATCACGTATTCTGTGACTATTACTAATTTGGGTACAGGACCTTTGACAGAAACCGTAATGAGAGATAATCTCCCAGCTGGCGTTGAATTAAGGGAGAATCCTCAAAATAGAAATTTAGTTGTCCCTCTTGATACCATAACAGCAGGTATCAATAAGAATGTCGCTATTAGAGCAAAAGTAACAGCAACAACTTCTCAATGTATCAATAACATCGCTAGTTTTACCGCTGCCGGCGGGTTTTCTGGTGAAAATAACGCTTGGATTTGTATTATCATTCCGCCAAAACAGATTCATAATTTGATTATTATTAAATTCGAGGATAAGAACGGCGATGGCAAAAAAGATCCAGATGAAAGAGTTCTCCCGGGTTTCACTTTCAGGTTAGATAATGACGGAACACAAGTCAGCGGAGCAGATGGAAAGGCTATTTTTACAGGAGTGAGCGCCGGACAACACACAATAACAGAAATAAATATTCCTAGCGGCTGGACGCCGACATTTCAAAACCCCTTTACTATAAATATGCCTGCCAATACTGATTTGGTCGTTTTTGCAGGGAATAAGCCTTCCGTGCCACCTCCTCCTCCACCTCCTCCTCCTCCACCACCACCTCCGCCGACGCCACCAATAACTCCAGTTATACCTTCTGCGCTTCCCCAAGCAGGACCAGAATCGGTTTTTGGGATTGCCATGAGCACTTTAGGGTTAGGACTCGCCGAAAGAACATATAGGAAGAGTAAGAAACGACTCAAGAGAAAAAATAGGTAAATTAATAACCGCCGATATTAACCGGCGGTTATTAAAATTAAATTGATCAATCCCCCGACAATCAGTTTTCTAAGAGAGTGAAAAGCGAACGAAATATTTTAAGAAAATACTTTCCTTAAGTCGTGACTTGTTGTATTTTCTTAAACATGAAGAGAGCATACGAACGACACTTTGAAAAGCTGCTTTTGTCGGTGCTTTTTGTTACTTTTTGGCGTCAAAAAGTAACTATATCCTCTTTTCTTTAGCAAAAAATTTTAGTTCTGAATCAATAATTTCTCTGATTTCTCCGTCTAAAACTTGAGAAGTATTAGAAGTTTCATATCCGGTCCTTAAATCCTTTACCATATTATATGGATGCAAGACATACGATCTGATTTGATTTCCCCATTCGGCAGATACTGCTTTGCCCCTTATCTCTTGTTCTTCCTCAGTCCTTTTTTCTTCTTGATAGACCTTAAGGCGGGAAACTAGCATTTTCATCGCAAAAGCTTTATTTTGCATTTGGCTCCTTTCATTTTGGCAGGTCACTGTAATGCCGGTAGGCAAGTGGGTAATTCTTACAGCCGAATCCGTCGTATTAACTCCTTGTCCTCCATGCCCAGATGCCCTAAAGGTATCGATTTTCAAATCCTTTTCATCAATCTTAATTTCTGTCTCTTCAATCTCTGGAAAAATTTCCACCAACGCAAATGAAGTATGCCTGGCATGGTCAGCATCAAAAGGAGAGAGCCTTACAAGTCTATGGACACCTCTCTCATATTTCAAAAACCCGTAAGCAAAAAGTCCGGACACTTGGACTGAGACGCTTTTTATTCCCGCTTGGTCCCCCGGACTAATACTGACAATTTTGGCTATAAACCCTTCTTTTTCAGAATATCTTAAGTACATCCTAAGAAGCATTTCTGCCCAATCCTGAGCTTCTGTGCCGCCGGCACCGCTATAAATCGATAGGATTGCATTATTTTTATCATAACTTTCTGACAGAAGAAGTTCGGTCTCTAACTCTTCGTACTTTTTTCGATAATTTTCCAGCCTTTCTTTAAGTTCATTAATAATCTCATGCTCTTTTTCTGAAGTTAACCTGGCAATTTCTAAAGAGTCATTAATCTCCTTTAAAAAATTCTCCCAGGTCTCAATATGCTTTTTAAGTAAAGCTATATTTTGCATCTTTTGCCTAGCTTCAGTCTCGTTTTTCCAAAAATCAGGAGAAAGAGTTTCTTCCTCTAACCCTTTTAGGGCCTCTTTTTCCTTATTCAGATTTAGAATTTTTATTGCCTCTTCGGTATTTTTTTTAAGCGTTAAAAACCCTTCTTCAAACTCTTTCATATGCTAAATTATAACATAAATTGAATAAATAAATTATGCATTTAAGTTAAAAAGATCCCTTATGCTTGCATTATTTTTTAGATAGGCTATAGTCTTTTCTCGTGGCAAGAACCAAAGGATTCAAGCGAAAGTTGACTTAGATTGGACCAAAATATACAATGTATAAAGACTTTATGATTTATTTGGAAAACGTTACAAAAGAATTTACTAAGAGCGCAAAAACCTTAGATAATTTAAGTTTGCACATCAAACCGAATGAATTTGTTTGTATTGTTGGAGCTTCCGGAGCAGGGAAGACCACGCTTCTCAAACTAATAACGAGAGAAGAGATCCCATCAACTGGAAATATCTATGTCGGCGGTATCAATTACAATGATTTGAAAAAATCTGACATACCATACCTTAGAAGAAAAATAGGCGTTGTTTTCCAAGACTTTAAACTTTTGCCTAAAAAGAATGTGTTCGAAAATATTTCCTATGCTCTTGAGGTAGCCGGAATAAAAACGAAGGAAATCCAAGATAGGGTGCCAAAAATTTTAGACCTTGTTGGACTGCCCTCCAAAGCAAAAAACTTTCCGGCCGAGCTTTCTGGCGGAGAGCAGCAAAGGGTCGCAATTGCAAGAGCGATGATAAACCAGCCTAAAATCTTAATTGCCGATGAGCCTACCGGAAATCTTGACCCCAAAAATGCTTGGGCGATTGTTGAACTTCTCCTCAAGATTAATGAATCGGGGAGAACAGTAATCCTAACGACCCATAATAAAGATATTGTGGACAAAATCAAAAAAAGAGTTGTCGTTATTAAAAAAGGAAGAGTCGACCAAGATCGGAAGGAGAGCGGCTACCAGCTTGCATAAATTATGAGTACTTTACTTAGAACAATCAAACAGGGATTTTTTAACTTCATTCGAAATGGATGGCTTAGCTTGGCTTCTATCACTATTATGGTTCTTACGCTTTTAACTATTGCTATCTTTCTTATTTTAAATATGGTTATTTCAGCTGGAATTAACGAAATTCAAGATAAAATGGACATTAGCGTTTACTTTAATGATACTGCCAAGGAAAAAGACATTTTGAGTTTGCAACAAAGTTTATCAAAAATGCCAGAAGTCAAAGCTATCGACTATGTCTCCAAGCAAGAAGCTTTAGCTAAAATGAAGCAGACCTTTTCTGATAATGAAAAGATTTTGAGCCCCTTGGGGAATGATAATCCGCTTCCTGCGAGTTTAGGAATTAAGGTTTACAAAGTAGAAGACTTTGATACGATTGCCAAAATCTTTGAAAAGAAGGAGATTAAGCCTCTCATTCATAATGTCAGCTATAAAAAGAATGAGACGATTATAAAAAGGCTTTATGTCGCTACGAACTTTATCAAAAAAGCCGGCTTCAGCATCGCCGCCATGTTTACAGTCACTTCTCTGATTATTATCTTTAATACAGTAAGAATGGCTATCTATGCCAGACAGGAAGAAGTTGAGATTATGCAGCTTGTCGGCGCTAATTATTGGTTCATCAAAGGACCTTTCATTATCGAGGGAATGATTATCGGTCTTATTGCTACTATAATCAGCCAAATTATTATTTTGCCAACTCTTTCTTACCTAGTCCCTGTGATCGACAAATATTTGGGCGGGGGAGTCTCGGGTAATATCTCTTCTTATTTAGGCAGTCATCTCTTCCAAGTTATTGGAATCCAGCTTTTGATCGGCATTCTAATAGGAGTTACTTCTAGCTACTTCGCTATCCGAAAATACTTAAAAACCGTTTAATTTAGATTTATTTCCAAACCCTTTGTGTCATTTTGTTGCTATAGCAATACTTTGAACCATTATGGAAAAGAAGAAACGAATATTTATTGGTAAAAGAGAAAGAGAAATTATAAGATTTATTGCAAAAGGAGTTTTAATTAGTGCTTCATTAGCAATTCCTAATTTACCAGTCGCCTTAAAACCATTTTTAGAGACTAATCAAAAGAAAAGAAATTTCAAACGCAGCTTTAACCAACTATATGAAAAAGATGTTATTTATTTAAGCGGTGATAAAATATGTCTTTCTAAAAAGGGAAAGAAACTGCTAGCAAAAATTGAGAGCGAGAATATAACTTTGCAAGAAAAAGATTGGGATGGAATTTGGCGAATTGTAGCTTATGATATCCCAGATAAATCTAAAAGAGAAAGAGATTATTTTAAGAAAAAGCTCAAAGAATTGGGCTTTCAAGATCTCCAAAAAAGCATGATGGTCACCCCCTATGAATGCAAAGAAGAAATTGCTGTTTTTACGCAAAACATCGGCATTTCACCTTACGTAATGTTTTTAACCACAGATCATTTGCCTAGGCAAAAGGAGATGGTAAGAAAATTTGGACTAGATAACTAATCCTGATCCTCTTTAGATTTTCAAACCATTTCTTCTTAAACTGAAATTTTAATTAGGTTCAAAATATTGCTATAGCAAAAATTTGAACCATTGAATTGCTAAAATGAACAAAATATTATTAATTTTTTGGTAATTTTAGCCCTAGCTGTATTGACAATCCTTTCCTTCTTATGTTAAACTATACACTTGAAGGGAGGGTTCGTGTCCCTAAAACAAGCACAAAGACAAAAACTTAATTTTAGATTGAAGGATAGGACCAAAAATACACTATTTGCGGTCTTATTTTTATTTTTACAATTATCTGGATTACTTATTCCCTCTATTGTTCAAGCTGATTCAGACGACGAAAATTACCAAAAAATTAATAATATTCAACAGCAAATTAATCAAATCCAGGGCCAATTAAATCAGACAACACAACAAAGAATTACTCTTCAAAATGAAGTCGCAAATTTTGACAACCAAATTTATTTAATTAGTCTTCAAATACAAAAATTGCAATTAGAAATTAACGGAGTACAAGCTGAAATAGACGAGACTATTGCAGAGATTAAAAAGGCTGAAGATGAGCTTACTCGCCAAAAAGAGTTTTTGAAGGAAAACCTGAGGGTCTTCTATGAGGAGGGACAGATTTCTTCCATTGAAATTATCGCCTCTAGTAATAACTTCTCTGAGTATATTGATAGGACGGAATATCTTAAAACATTGCAAGATAAGATAATTGAAACTGTTAATAAAATTAATGAATTAAAAATCCAATTAGATCTTAAGAAAAAAGACTTAGAAGTTCAAAAAACAAAATTACTTGCAACAAAAAATGAACAAGATACTCAAAAAGCAGCTCTTGATAGCCAAAGATATGCAAAAACAATGATATTAGATCAAGTGAAAGGTCAAGAAGACAATTTTCAACAATTAATTTCAAAAAAGCAAGGCGATATTAGGTCAATCTATAATACTATTGGTAAACCACCTACAGGATCTGCTTTATCAATAGTTAATAGATATCCTCATTATTACCAACATGATCCAGCATGGGGTAACTATAATTACGATTCTGGGTATACGCTGGCAGAATTTGGCTGTTTAATTACAAGTTTAGCTATGTTAAGAACATACTATGGTTTGCCCATAAATCCAGAGCAAGAAGCTCAACAGCATAGTTTCTCTAATGGCAATCTACTTTGGGGTAGTGCTCAGACAATCGCAGGTAGAAATCTAATTGAAAATGCATGGTATGCAGACTGGACTAACATTAATATATCATTGGCCGCCGGAAAACCTGTAATCATAGGAGTCCATATGGGCAGTTATGATCACTATGTTTTACTTATAGGAATAAACAATGGTACATATTTAGTCAATGATCCTTATTTTGGCTCTGGGGGTTATGATTTAAGCCAAGTTTTTCAAACTATAATTTACGGATAAAACAAACTCTTCTTATGCTTGACGAAGCATAGCAACCAATATAGAATCGTTCTCGTTGGTTTTTAAAGCCAACGATTATGGGGGAAAAGAAACCGCACAATCGGATCTTAAAATTCGGGCTTAAATACATATCGAATTTTGGGGGGAAACTAAAAAAGACCAGCCTCTGGCTGGCTAATTTTGAGCACGGTAGTAATTTAAAAACTAGAGCCAAATCGCTTTTTCTAGCATTCTTTTTTTCTGTTTCTACCATTATGGCCCCTATCCCTTATGGAGGCTATGAAACCGCTTCTGCGGCCTCACAGGACGAACTGAACGCCACGATGAATCAACTGAACACGGAGATAGATTCCCTAAGAGCCCAGATTGGACAGAAAAGAAATGAGAAGGATTCTTTAGCCAATGAAATCGCTATTTTTGATGCCCAAATTCAAGAATTAACTCTGAAAATTCAAGCTACAGATTATGAGATCACGAGAGCTAAGAGCGATATTACTTGGATTAATAATGAAGTTGTTCGAATTCAGAAAGAAATTGCCAAAGAAAAGGATCTCTTAAAAGAGAATATCCGAGTTCTTTATGAACAAGGGAATGCCTCTGTTGCTGAAATGGTCGCCTCCAGCAACAATTTTTCTGAATATCTTGATAAGACCGAATATTTATATACTCTGCAAAATAAGATTACTGATACTTTGGCTAGAATCGAGGCTTTGAAAAAGGATCTTGAGCAGAAGAAACAAGTTCTAGAGGCCAAAAAGAAAGACTTGGAGAAACTTCAAAAACAGCAGAACGGCCAAATGGCAGACTTAAACAATCAAAGAGCCCAAAAAGACGCTCTTTTGGCCCAGACAGCCGGAGAAGAAGCTAATTTCCAAGCTATCTTAGATTCTAAAGCCGCTGCTTATAGAGATGCAGATGCCCAGCTGAAAGCCATTCTTAGCCGCCCAAGCCCGTCTGTATCTTCTGGAAGCAGCTATATACCTTTTATCGGAGCTGCCTCGCCTTCATACGGAAGTATTGCTAGAGGGACAATTATAGGCTACCAGGGCAACACAGGCTTTTCATCAGGTTCCCATCTCCACTTTGGGGTCTATATCGGAGACCAAGATGTCGAACCCGATCCTTATTTAAATTCAGGCCAAATTTCATATCCTGAAGACAGTTTCTATATCAGCCAAGGGTATTGGGGGACTTTTAGCCACAGAGGCGTAGGCTGGCCGGGCGGACTGGATATGGTCTCTTATTACGGCGCTCCTATTAGGGCTGCTGCCGACGGAAATATTATTTTCGACGGCTATATGCCAAATGGTTTCGGCCACTACATCATCATGGAACACGGAAACGGACTTCGAACACTTTACGGCCACATGCAATAAAACAGTAGTCAGTAATTAGTTATCAGTAGCAAGTAGCCCAGATGAAGTTAAAATCTTTGGTAATTTGCTTTGCAAATTTTATTAATTAGTCGCAAAGCGATACCTTAATTTCGCATTTTGACTTTTGAATTTTGAATTATCTATTGCTTATGCTTTACAAGCTTTTTGTGTTGTGCTAAAATTTGTGCACAATTACAAAATCCTGTGGAAAAGTATAATTTGTATGTTCGACAAAGAATGCTGCCAAAAAATTATCGCTAAAGTAGAGCCCCTTTTAAAAAGAGAAGTCGCTGTTTTAGATTTAAGAAATAATATAATTGCCAAAAGCGATTCTTTCGCTTCCTTGAATAAAATCAATAAAGAAAAAACAATACCAATTACATTTCAATCAGAAAAACTTGGTTCTATTTACATTAATGAAGACCCTAAAAAAGTTAAGGAAATGAAAGACGTCCTAAAAACCCTGATAGAGATGTTTTTAGAACAAGAAACACTTCTTGAAAAAATACCATTAAAAGATCGTTATTTAGATAAGTTTGTCTATGATCTCCTTTATCAGAAGTCCGATGATGAAGACCTTTTTGAACAATCCAAAATATTCAATATCAACTTAAAAATTCCAAGAGTAGCTATTACAATTCTTATTAACGGAAATGAAAGAAATATTCTAACAGGAACCAATATTACGGGGGAAGAAAAAGAAAATTATATCCAGAGAATCAGGGAAAATATCGGGAGAGCAATTAACTCTTTTTATACCTCGCATAAGGAGAACATTGTAAGCTATATTGGTGACAACATATTCGTTATTTTAAAGGATATCGGGCAGCACCAACATATCAAAGAAAGCGTCGATCATTTTAATAAAACTATTGAGACTCTTCATTACGTTATCAAATCGGAGATCAGAAACCCTTTGACAATTGGTGTGGGGAGGTATTATGAAGGCATTTCTGGACTTTCACAATCCTTTGGCGAAGCCCTTCTCACGGCAAGACTAGGAGAAGACTTGTGGGGAAACGACGGCATTTACCATTTTGACAATTTCGGGGTCTTGGCACCGGTATTATCAGGCCTCGACAAAAAAGCTTGCGGCTATCCAAGCGATATGTTTTCTAAATTTTCCAACAAACCGGAAGTAATAAAGACTTTAAACACTTTTTTTGACACTAATATGAGCCTCACAGAGACTGCCAAGAAATTGAAAATTCATAGAAATACCCTTATTTACAGGCTAGATAAGATAGCCGAGACCTTAAAACTTGATCCCCGAGTTTTTGATAGCGCAGTTCAGATCAAATTAGCAATGTTATTTAATAATTTTCTGGCGGGAGAAGCTCTATGAAAATAGAAATACATTCAGCTGAAGAAATTTCTGATAAAATCCAAATGGTTTTAAATAAAGAAATCAGCGTAGCTAATGAAAAAGGCTTTATTCTTTCTGGAGAAAGAAAAGGAGACCTTTCGCTTACGGCTTATAAGACTGTCAAAGAAGATAAAGGAATCTTAGATCAAGAAAAAAATGTTTTCTGGCAATCAATAAGCTATAATGACTCGCCAATCGGCTCTTTGGGAATAAAAAATAAAAACCTGCAGCCCGAAACTCTTAATCTGATGTCAGGAATGGCAGAAGTAATTCTTTATCAAAATTTTCTTTTAAAAAATCTCTATTCGATTACCGATATTAGAGCCCAGTTTCTTATAGATCTTCTAGCCAGCAACAAATATAAGACATTTGAAGAAATCTATTCAGAAGCAGATATTTTAAAAATTAACCTTAGAGAAAAATTATCCGTTATCATTATTAAAATTAACGATCTTGTTGAAGATTATCTAAAGACTCTAGAAAAACTGAGCAGCGATTCAAAAAAAGTTAAGGTCATAAATTACATTCAAGAAGTAGAGCTTTTTCTAAAACAATGTTTCAAAGACTATGACCAAAATACGGTAGCCTATGTAAATAACAATCAATTTATTATTTTAAAAGGGATTACGGGAGAGAAGATAACTACTGAAAATTCCGTAAGATTTTTCAAAGAGAAGGCAAAATATCTATTTGAAAGCCTTTCAAAGAAGTATCCGAATAAAACAATAACCATGGGAGTCGGGCAGTTTTATCCAGAGCTTGAGGGCCTGAAAAAGTCCTATCAAGATGCTAAAATCGCTCTGGATATTGGACTCAAAGTCTGGGGCGGCAATAAAGCTTACCACATATTGGATATAGGCACATTTGCATCTCTTTCCGGAGAGATCAGTCAAAAAAGAAAAATGGAAATAGCAGAACAAGTTCTTTCAAAACTTTTGGAAACCCCTGAACTTCTAAAAACAATCAAAATTTTCTTAAGCTCTGGAATGAATCTAACTATGGCATCCAAAGAATTGCACATCCACAGAAATACTTTAATTTATCGCTTAAACAAGGCAAAAAAAACAATCGGTCTCGACCCTAAAAAATTTTCTGATGCTCTTCAGATAAAACTAGGACTTTTGATCTGCCAAGTAAAGTAATGGTAGTGTAGAAAACTATAGCATAACAAAAGGCTATTAAATCCTGTACTACTGAATACAGCGCTATAGTCTACTGACACATTTGACGTTCTATCCGAATACAAGTAAGATATTTCTGTATAGAATAGTAATGACCTATGGAGAAAAAGGCCGAGAAAGAAAAAATTAAATCAAGTAAGAAAGCCATAAACAATGTTGTTATTGGCGTTTTTATTTTTTTGGCCTTTTTTTCCGGTTGGTTTTTAGGACATCAAGATTTAAAGTTTCAAAAAGGCAAAATCATTCCACAAATAATAAATAATAATTCTTCGACTCAATCAGTGGACTTTTCGCCTTTTTGGAGGGCTTGGGATTTAGTTACAAAAAACTATGACGGCAATCTAGACCTAAAAAAGCTTGTTAATGGCGCCATTAAGGGTATGGTGAACGCAGTAGGCGATCCATACACCGTATACATGGATCCCGAAGAGACCAAAAACTTTGAAACTGACCTTAGCGGAAGTATTTCGGGGATAGGAGCAGAAGTAGGGATTAAAGACAATAGGCTCACCATAATTGCTCCTGTGGAAGATTCGCCCGCTCAAAAAATCGGTCTAAGAAGCGGTGATGTAATCCTTTCTATAAATGGCGATGATACCGCCAAAATGTCTCTTTCAGAGGCAGTCGCCAAGATAAGAGGAAAGGAAGGAACAAGCGTAAAACTAAGCGTAAAAAGAGGCAACGAGACCAAGGATTATGAGATTGAGAGAGCCAATATAACGGTAAAAAGCGTCAAATCTTCTGTAAGAGACAATATTGGTATTATTGAAGTCTCTTCATTTGATGAGAATACAGCCCAGCTTATGAAGGAAGCAACAAATGATCTTTTGTCTAAAAATGTAAAAGGCTTAATCCTGGATTTAAGAGATAATCCAGGCGGACTTTTGGACTCGGCAATCTCGGTAAGTAGCGAATTTGTAAAAAACGGTGTAGTAGTTATCGAGAGAAAACAAGACGGTTCAAATCAAGAAGTTTTCAAAGCATCTGGAAATGGAAAGTTGACCGACGGCAAAATCCCTTTGACTGTTTTGGTAAACGGCGGATCGGCTTCAGCTTCAGAGATCGTAGCCGGAGCAATCCAAGATACTAAAAGAGGCGTTTTAATAGGCGAAAAGACTTTCGGAAAGGGAAGCGTCCAGCAAATTGAGAGTTTGGGAAACTCCGGCTCTCTAAGAATTACAATTGCCCACTGGTACACTCCGAATAATCGGAACATTGATAAAACTGGTTTGACGCCCGATATAGAAGCTAAGACCACCGACCAAGATTTCAGCCAAAACAAAGATCCACAAATGGACAAAGCGATAGAATATATTAATTCTAAAAGCTAATAAACAAAATTAACCAAATACTAATTAACTGGGGAGGAAACATGAAGGTTATTTTTACAGAGAACGTTGAGAATAATAAAGTAGGAGATATCAAGGAAGTCGCCGACGGATACGCTAGAAATTTCCTTTTGAAACAGGGAATGGCTGTAATTGCTACTGACGAAGAGATAGAAAAAATCCAAAAAGAGTTAACCAAGCTTCAACAAGAGGAAGAGAAAAAAATAAAAGATCTTGAAGAGGAGAAAGAAAAGCTTGAGAAAATTAGCTTAGAGATTAAAGTTGAAGCCGGACCGGAAGATGAAGAGGGGACTAGAAAAATTTTCGGCTCTGTAACTAACGCCGAAATTCAGGAAACTCTCTTAGAAAAAGGATTTGATATAGATAAAAAAGAAATTGAAGTCTTAAATCCTATAAAGGAACTAGGAGTACACGATATTCATATTAAGCTTGGTCATGGAGTTATAGCAGAACTCAAAATAAAAGTTTCACCGATTAAATGATTCGTCATCTCGAGCGGAGCCGAGAGATCTAGATCCCCGCTTTCGCGGGAATGACAAAAAAAGAAGTCGAGGTAACAAATATCCAATATAAAAGGTGGCCGCGTCTGACGCGGCCACCTTTTAGCCAATAAGCACCTTTTAACTTATTTTTTAACCTCTTTTTCTACATGAACTATTGTTTTTCTTTTTAAAGCTCTTGTAAAGCGAGTAATTTTTTTATTAGTAAATTTAACGATGCCGTCTGCTAAAGCAAAAATAGTATGATCTTTGCCGACTTTTGTATTTTCACCGGCTTTATATTTTGTACCCCTTTGGCGAAGGATAATACTGCCATTTTTTATTCTCTAAAGTCCAAAAACCTTAACACCGAGCCGCTTGGACTCGGAATCTTTAAGATTTTTTGCTGAACCTCCTGCTTTTCTGTGTGCCATAGGTTTATTTAATCAACTTAAAAAGTATATCAAAAAAACCGGTCACTTACAAGTCTAATTGCTATAATATTAAAGTGAAAGAAATTTTTTTAGCTTTAGATAATATAAGAAGTGCTGAAAATGTCGGCTCTATTTTAAGAACGGCTGAAGCATCAGGGGCAGACAAAGTTTTTCTTTGCGGGATTACCCCAACTTTAGAGAATAAAAAAGTCCTAAAAGCTTCTCTTAAAGCTGAAGAGTCTCTCAAAATTGAACATCGAAAGAACATAAGGGATCTTGTAACAGAGCTTAAATCTAAAGACATGAATATTTATTCTCTAGAAATAACTTCTAAAAGTAGAGACTATAAAAAAGCCAAATACCTACTCCCGCTTTTATTGATTGTCGGTAACGAGGTTTCCGGAGTATCTCAAGAAGTACTTAAAGAAAGCGACCAGATAATCAAAATCCCCATGAGGGGCAAGAAAAATTCCTTGAATGTGGCTGTTGCCACAGGGATTGTGCTTTATGAGATTGCCAGTCGGAAATATCTATAATGCCATTTAAATTTTCTTATGAAAGAATAAGTTTATGGCTGATCAAGAAGAGAAGCAGGAACCAAATAAGAAATCAGAAGAAAAATTCTTGGATTCAAAAATTTCCGCCTTTTTAAGTTATCTTCTTGGTTTTATTACTGGTTTTATATTTCTAATTATTGCTAAAGATGATAGCTATGTGAAATTCCATGCTACTCAATCGATTTTTTTCAGCATTACTTTTTTTATAGTAAAATATTTAATAAGTTCCTATCTTTTCCCGCTTCTTATTAACGCTTCTCCCAGCCAGGCAACTTTAATAAGTATTTTTAATACGGCCGTAAATATAGTTTTTCTGATACTTTGGGTAATCCTCCTTATTATGGCTTATACAGGGAAGAAATGGGAGCTTCCAATCCTAGGGCAACTCGCTAGAAAGATTTCTGAAAAATAAAAAATGAAAGTTGGTTATCACGTTTCAATTAGCAGGGAATTTTCCGAAGCTATAGATATCGGAGAATCTTTGAGCTGCGAGGCAATCCAAATCTTTACAACCAATCCCAAGGCTTGGACTTATGAAACCCCTAAAGAAGAGGAGATTATTAAATTTAGGAAAAGATGGGCTGATTCAGATATCAAAAATATATTTGGGCATTCCATTTATCTTGTAAATTTGGCATCAGCTAATCCTTATATTAGGACTAATTCATACAATTCTTTACTTCTCGGCCTTAAAGTTTGCGACAACTTAGGCATAGATGGTCTTATTACCCATATCGGGTCTCACAAGGGAAGAGGCGTTGAAGAGGGGATAGAAAAAGTCTCCGAGCTTATCTCTAAAATGATGAAGGTCTATGAAGGAAAAACACCTTTAATACTAGAAAATAGCGCCGGGTCAGGCGACCACTTAGGCAGAGATTTTAATGAGATCAAAAAGATAATTGATAAGGTCAAAGACGAAAGGGTGAATATCTGCCTAGATACTGCCCATGCATTTGAATCAGGGTACGATTTAAAATCAAAAGAAGGTCTTGATAAACTCCTTACAGAAATTGATAATAAAATAGGGATTAAAAAGCTTAAAGTTGTTCACCTAAACGATTCTAAAAGCGACCTTGGTTCAAATATTGACCGGCATGAGGATATTGGTGAGGGCGCAATTGGAAAAGAAGCTTTCACAAATATTGTAAATCACCCAGCCTTAAGAAATTTACCAGGGATTTTGGAGACCCCAAATTTTGAGAATGAAGAAAAAGGCAAAACAAATTTAGAAATAATAAAGTTTTTAGAAAGATGAATAGAAGAGATAAAATCTGCGCAAGTTTTTGGGGTAAAGCACTTAAATGGTTTTCCCTAACAGTTTTATTCTTTTCCTTAACAGCCGTTTTATTCCTTTATAATTTGAAAACGGTTATAAATGAAAAAAATATAAAAGAAGTAGGAGTCAAAACTATTTCGGATCTTTTGGAGCAAAATAGCAAAGTAATAGATGAAAACTTTGATGAATTAATGAGATTTGCCGAAGAGACACCGAATGAAACTTTAAAAATACCAACCGGCATCGAAAATCTCTTCGTCGAAATAAAAGGACAAGATATCAAAGGCATATCGAAAGAGGATTTCTATAAAAAAGTACCAGTAATGGTTGTAGATACCATTTATTCAAAAACGCTCAATCAATTTATAAATAGCAATCTTAAAAGCAATAGCCTAATTCCTGATTTTATTAGTGATCAGCTTTTAAAGCATAATGGTGAAAGGGGGGAGCTAACAAACTGGCTTTTTACTATTTTCTTGGTTATTTTAGCCGTTTCGGTTTCGCTTTATTTTTTCCTTGCCAAAGAGAAAAAATCGATAGTAATCGTCGGCTTAGTTATGTCTCTAGTTTCTTTTCCGATATATATATGCATTTATCTTTTTACACCTTTTATTAATTCAACAATTAGGCAAACAAGCTTTTACGTAACCGCTTCTATGATTACGAATCTTTTAAACCAGGTCCAAAGAAATTACTTATACGTTTTTATTCTAGGCATCCTAATTTCTGTAGTCGGATTTATGTTTTATCTAGGCTTTAACTTAAAAAACCTTTTCCAAAAGAAAAAAGAATACGAGAAGATAATCAAGGTGTAATCGGTCTCTGGTCTCTGGTCTCTGGTCTCTGGTCTCTGGTCTCTGGTAGAGATTTTATAGTTCTCTTATACTGTCATCTCGAGCCTGTCGAGAGATCTCTTTCTCCTTCGACCATTCCGTAACCGCATTTAAAGAGATTTCTCCACTTAGGGTCGAAATGACAATCTCTTGCTACTTGCTACTGACAACTGGCTACTGTATTTTGTCTACTAGATTCTCAGTTAAATCCATATTAGCATGAAGGAATGGAAAAAATTATCCAAAAGAAACCCTTATATCCTGAAATCCTTTGGAAGAGACCTGTTTTTAAATTTGGTCATAAAGCAGGAAAACTCTTAATTATTGCAGGTTCAGGGCTTAAAAATAAGGAAGCTCTAGATACTGCCGAGGCGGCTTTTCTTTCGGGAACCGGGGTTCTTACTTTAGCTTTCCCTGAAAGCCCGGAAAAGTCATACGGAGATTTTATCCCAAAAGAAATGCGGTTGGCTCTTCCGGAAACGCCGTCAAAGAGCCTATCTATAAAAGGGAGGGATGTGTTACTTGATTTTGCAAACTCAAACGACGTCACAGTGATTGGTCCAGGACTTTCTAAAAATTCGGAAACTACAGAGCTTATTTGGCAGCTTATCTCTGAATTTAAAAATCTAACAATTATTTCTAACGAAGCCTTAGATTCTTTAATCCTTGGACTAAAGTTAATTTATAAGAAAGAAGGGATAGAAGGGTTAAACAAATTTGTTAGTAATCGAAAATCAAGACAAATAATTATATTTAACGACAAACAATTAAAAGAATTAAGGTATTTCGCTTTAGAAACTCAAAAAATTGCCGAAACCTTAAATTCAACTATTATTTTAATTAAAAAGGGATTGACAGAAATTTTTACCGAAAAAAGAGTCATTAAAACCTTCACGGAAGGAGAATTAAAAGAAGATTTAATACCTATTCTTAGCGGAATGATTGGCTCTTTTTGCACTCAGAACCTTGATAAAATACCGGAAGCTATTGCTACAGCTGTCTATCTTTTTGCAAAAAGCGTTGATTTAAGAGAAAAAGACAAACAAAGAAAAACTTTAACAAGTTATATCAAAAAAGCTATAAGAGAGGAAGAAATCTGATATTATGTTTATATGGCAGAAAAATCTTCCTTAAATTTTGAACAGATTAAAGATACTAGAAATCTAAAAGAAGTTGGAAAACCGCTCTCTCCTGAAATATCAACCCCCCTAAGAGAATATCGAATGGGGGATCATGAAGATTGGCAGGAAAATTACCAGAATCTAAGTGAGGAATTAAAAAAATATATTTTAGATCAAGGTCTTGAGGAAAGACATAAAGAAAATATTGGAGAAGCTAAGAGAGTCGTTTCTAAAATGAAAGCTTGCCATTCGACGACATTTGACAGCTTAGAGCAGATTTTCGAGCAAGGAGTTTTTTTACCTAATTATGAAATTAAAAATTCGCTTTTTGCTGGAAAATCCAACACCTTTAAAGAAGATCGGTTTTTAGATTTAGATTTGGTAACATTTTGCAGGTTTGGAAAAATTCCGCACTTTGATCAAACAATTGCTACTTTTTTATTTAAGGATAAAGTTTTAGAAAGAAAAGATTCTTCAGCTTCTCCAATGGATATCGCCGATTTGACTGAGGGAAGCTTTGTAAGTTGGAGAAGTTTAAAGCCAGAGCAAGCAATTGAACTTTTAGAAAAGTTTAAAAAATTTCTAGTTCCTGCTAACAAAATCAAGGAATTAATGGCTGATTCAATTGCAGCTTTTTATGAAAAACCAAGTGATTTTTATGAAGAGAGATCAGCGCTATCGCCATGGAAATGCAATTGGGGGATTGGCTTTCCTGAAGTTCAACTCGTAAAACCAACTATCAAAGATATAGAAGCAATTACTTTCCATCATTCTTCTCTCTTTTATGAAGATATTAAATTTCTTGAAGAACAAACTAGAAAGTTCGATATTCAACTTATTCCTTACGAAATAACAGAAGTAGGAACATTTAAAACAGACGATAAGGAAATTTTTAATAAACTTAAGTAATTTTAATACAAAACTAGTGGTGTGGAATTTAAATTTTTATTTAATGGGACCAGAACTTGTATAAAGATAATCTAATGATATTCTTTTGCCTTCAATAATGTCTTGTATCATTTTCGTAGTACCAGCAAATCTAACTTTCTTTTCTTTAATAAGAATTTTCAACTCTTCTTTACTTTTCCAAGAGATAGAAAGGACATCGTCTGCCAAATCTTTTTGATTAGCTTTTACATTTATCTGTCCCAGGAAATTAAACCTAATTGTAATTCCATCCATATCGTCCCATGAGTAATGGTAGATACTGCAAAGATTTGTAATCTCAATTTCATAACCTGTTTCTTCCAAAAATTCTCTCTTTGCAGCTGTAATTAAATCTTCGCCAACTTCTACTTTGCCAGACGGAAAGTTCCAGAGCCCTTTGATATTTTCCTTAGCCTCTTCAACCATTAAAACTTTACTATCTTTAATAGCAGCAATAGAAACAACAAGATTTAAATATTTACTTTTATCTAGAATAGTCTTTCTCATAAGGTTGTTTAATTTTGGCTTGCCATTCGTAGCTTTAGCGAAGAATGGTGGGCGAGGAGCCCTTCGACAGGCTCAGGGTAAAGTCAGCCTGCATTGAAAGGCTTGACCCTGAAATGGTGTGTAGACCCGCCAGTGGCGGGTAAACTCCCTCGAACCTTACTCTGGTGGGCGAGGAGGCCTTTGACAAGCTCAGGATAAAGTTAGGTCGCATTGAAAGACTTTGACCTCTAATTTGGTGCCGGTGGACGGACTCGAACCGTCATGGAGTTGCCTCCACGGGATTTTGAGTCCCGCGTGTCTACCAATTCCACCACACCGGCAAAAACTTGTCATTCCTGGCTTGACCAGGAATCTTTTAAAACAAGATCCTGAATCCCGCCTTCGCCCAAAAATATTGTTCAATTTTATGGAGAACTACTTTATTAGTCTTTTAAAATGTACTTCTCAACTCCGCTCGAAGTATAATTCTTTTTAACTAAATAATTATACTCTATTTAAGCCATAATCGTCAATTCTTACAGTGTTATTCTTATTGACGTTTTATAATATTTATGGTATAGTTTGTTCTCGAAGCCTATGATTTATAACAGAAAAATCAATTTTAAAAAAGAAGAAGTTATTCGACTCACCAATAAAAAACCAAAACCAAAAGATGAGGCTTTTTTCGCCGTCCAAATCAGATATGTCGAAGAAAATTTTAAGGATGATTTAAAGAAATTATGGCCTAAAATTATCAACCTTTCCAAAAATAAGAAAGTGAAAAAAATCATTACGAACCGGTACTTTAAAAAAGCATCATTATTCTTAGGCATCTACTTTGCCATTTATTTTCTTCTTAGCTCACCAATGTATTATGAGAGATTGAAATTTTTTATAAAGGGAACAAAGAAAGTAAAGGTCATTACCCAAGAAGTAGTAACTACTCCGATGGCAAATTCTGCACCTCTAGAAGCGGGGGAGACGATTCCTGATGGCACATTCCTAGTAATCCCAAAGATTGATATAAACATACCTATAATTTCTATCGATGGCATTGATGAGGATATTGTTCAAGATAATTTGAGAAAAGGAGTAGTAAAGCTAGGAGGAACAGCAGCTCCAGGAGAAGTAGGGAATACTTTCATCATTGGCCATAGCAGCGGCTATTTCTGGGATAATAATCCTTATAAATATGTATTTGTTCTTTTAGATAAGATGGAAATAGGCGATACTGCCAAGATATATACAAACAAGAGGAAAATAACTTATGAAGTTATCGAAAAAAAGGTCGTTGACCCAACTCAAGTCGATGTCGTTAAACAAACCGATGAGCCGTATCTTACCCTTATGACCTGCTATCCGCCCGGAACCACTAATCAAAGATTAATAGTAAAAATGAAACAGACTCAGCCGGCATATGTTAAGCCAAAAGTTGTAACAAAAGAAAAAGAAGTAGAAGTGCCGAAAACTTTGCCTAGCGTAGAGCAAAGAAGCTTCCTTGATAGAATTCTATTTTTCTGGAAATAACCTAACGCTAAGCTATCTAGACTTTTCTTAGCTACCGAGGTATAATTATTCCTGACATGGACACTAAGAGATACTCTTTTCCGCATTCCCCTTTAAAAATATTCGGCTTTTTCCTAGTAGCTGGATTTTTTGTTTTAATTGCAACTCTTTTAATAGCTTCAGCAAAGGGATATAAATTTGAAATCAAAAACAACCGGCTTTCTTTTCAGAAAACGGGCACTATTATTTTAACTTCCCAACCTTCGGGAGGAAAAGTATACGTTAATGGAAAACTCAATCCGATAAATTCCGGTACAAACCTTTTTCCTACAAGCATAAAAGGGCTCCTTTCCGGAAAATACAGTCTAAAAATTGAAAGAGAAGGGTACATTGTTTGGGAAAAGACAGTTGATGTTTTGGAGGAAACGGTTACATGGGCGAACTATATCGTCCTTTTCCCCAAAGAAGCAAAAAAGGAAACTGTTCTAAATGGCAATATTACGTTAGCTAAAGAGTCTGATGACAGCCGCCATTTAGCTGCTTTAGCGGCAAACAGTAACACTCTCGAGCTTTATACTCTAGATACTATTAATTTAGACAAAACCAAAAATTTAACAATTGATAATTCAAATGCAACCAAACCAAAAACTGAAATCCTAGATATAAACTGGTCGCACGATAATTCGAAGATTCTTCTAACGGAGAAAGAAGGCGACCTTATCAGCTATGACGTCTTAAATTTAAGAGACAATAGCCAAGTAAACATTACTGATTTATTCAAATTTAACTTTGACAAGATTACCTGGAATCCGGTCAATTCCGATCAGCTTTTTGGCCTTAAAGAAGGCAATATTTACAGAATTAATTCTTCTGAAAAAACAATTTCAGCTTCTATTTTGGGCAATGTTTTGTCATTTGAACCAGAGACCGATAGGAATGTTTATGCTATAAGAAATATTGACAATGAAATAAGCCTCTGGAAAGCTGATTTCAGCGGCAATAATCCTGAGAAAGTCATAAAGTCTTTACCAAAAAGCAAAAATTATAAATCAAAGCTTTCGCCAAATGGAGGAAGACTTTTAATTGCAATTGATGGAGAAGTCAAAACTGTTTATCTGGCTGATCAATTAGGAGGATCAGTCAAGCTTACCCAACTTAGCCAAGAAGCCACCGATGCTAAGTGGTCGCCAAATGGAAGAAGGATTATGATTCGAAATGATAAAAATATCTGGGTTTATGATATTGAAAAGGAAAAAAATTACCAAGCAATAAAAGATACTGAAGTTCGTTTTGCTTCTTGGGATGATGGCAATGACCATCTGGTTACCAATCTGGCAGGAGAATATAAGGTAATCGAATATGATGGGGGGTACCCTATAAAGATTGGAAACAGTAGTCAAGCCGATATTTTCTTCTCACCCAATAACAGGAATTACTTTTTCATAAGTCCCGAGCAAAACGAAAAGGGCAAATTAATTGTTTACGTCAGGGAATAAACTCGTCTAAAATATAGTTATGAAAGTAATAACACGCATTGCTCCAAGCCCGACCGGAAAATTGCATATCGGGACTGCACGAACAGCTCTTTATAATTGGCTCTTTGCCCGAAAAGAGAAAGGCCAGTTTATCTTGCGTTTTGAAGATACAGACAAGGAAAGATCTACCAAAGAAAATGAAGAAAATATCAGAGAGGGCTTAAAATGGCTAGGACTTGATTGGAATAAGGAGTTTTTACAAATGGACCGCCTAGATCTTTACCAAAAATACGCCAAAGAACTAGTTCTAAAAAATTTTGCTTATGAAAAAGAAGGTGCCACTTGGTTTAAAATTCCCAAAGATAAAAAAATTACTTTTAGAGACTTAGTCCAAGGAGAAATCACCTTCGATTCCAGTGAATTTAAGGATTTTGTGATTGTTAGGTCAGATGGTATACCTATTTTCTATCTCTCAAATGTTATAGATGACATTGAAATGGGAATTACCCATGTCTTAAGAGGTGCTGATCACATTACCAATACCCCAAAGCAACTCCTAATTTATGAAGCTTTGGATAAAAAACCGCCGTTTTTTGGACACATTTCTTTGAATCTCACACCCGAAAGGAAAAAATTATCTAAAAGGTATGGACCCGTTGGAGTCTCGGATTTCAAGGCTCTAGGATATTTACCTGAAGCAATTATAAACTTTGTTGTTCTTCTTGGTTGGAACCCTGGCATTGAAAAAGAGTACTTCACTCTAGAGGAACTCATAAAAGAATTTTCAATCGAAAGGCTTCAGAAAAGCCCCTCGATTTTTGATATTAACAAATTGAATAGTACCAATTCACACTATATCCAAAAGATAGATAGCAAAAATCTATTAAAAATTGTCAGAGAAATCCTCCCGGAATTAAAAGGAATTAACGACGATTTTTTATTGAAAGTTATTGAAGTAGAAAAAACCAGGATTAGTTATTTAGCGCAAATAAAAGATTTTGATTTTTATTTCAATGAGCCAAAATATGATCCTAAATTACTGATTTTTAAAAAAAGTGATAAAGAAAGAACTTTCAAAGGCTTATCTCTAGCCACTAACCACTTAACACTAGCCACTAATGATATCTGGGATAGCGTTGAAAAGTTAAACAATCTCTTAGCACAAATTGTCGAAAAAGAAGGATTAGACAACGGATCTGTCTTTTGGCCGGTGAGAGCTGCTCTTTCTGGAAAAGAAGCTAGCCCATCGCCAGCCGAACTTCTTTGGGTTTTTGGAAAAGAAGAATCACTGAAAAGATTAGAAAAAGCTTTATCAATACTAGAGAAATAGTTAAGATAAAGTTGATAGCATTAAAGTTAAATTTATGAAAGTTTTAGTTGTTGGAAGTGGAGGACGAGAGCATGCTTTGATTTGGAAAATCAAGCAGTTTCCAAAAGTAGAAAAAATTTACGCTGCTCCCGGCAATGGGGGAACTGCAGAGATTGCTGAAAATGTACTTATTAAAGATACAGAAATTGAGAAAATTGTTGAATTTGCCAAAGAAAAAAGTATCGATTTAGTTGTAGTCGGCCCAGAGATTCCTTTGAATCTTGGATTAGCAGACGAATTAGAAAAAGTCGGTATTAGAGCATTCGGCCCTAAGAAAAATGGGGCTAGAATTGAAGGAAGCAAAGCCTGGTCCAAGTATCTTTTTCAAAAATACAATATCCCTTGCGCTAAAAGCCAAACTTTTGAAGATGGAAGCAAAGCAAGGGATTTTTTAAATAATGCTTCTTTTCCAATTGTTTTAAAAGCAGACGGCCTGGCAGCCGGAAAAGGAGTTCTTATATGTAAAACTAAAGAAGAGGCTGAAAAGGGCATAGACCAAATTATGGTCAATGCAGTTTTCGGCGATGCAGGAAAAAAATTAATAATTGAAGAGTTTTTGGAAGGAAAAGAAGTTTCAGTCTTAGCTTTCACTGACGGAAAATCTCTGAAACTTATGGTTCCGGCCTGCGATTACAAAAGAGCTTATGATAATGACGAGGGCCTAAATACCGGTGGAATGGGAGTATATTCGCCGCCAAAATTTTATAAGCAAGAATTAGAAAATGAAATAATTGAAAACATTCTAAAACCAACTTTAGATGCTTTAAGAAAAGAAGGAGTAGAATACAAAGGTGTTCTCTATGCCGGGTTAATTTTAACTAAAGAAGGTCCTAAAATCTTAGAATACAATTGCCGCTTCGGCGATCCAGAAACTCAAGTTATCCTTCCAAGATTAAAGACAGATATGGTTGAGATTTTTGAAGCCGTTCTTAGCAACCAATTAGAGAAAACCGTCATTGAATGGGATATGAGAGCTTGCGTAGGGGTAGTTCTTGCCTCCGGCGGGTATCCTCAAGACTATGATACAGGATTTGAAATAAAAGGATTAAAAGATGTAGGAGAAGTAATAGTCTTCCATGCAGGCACAAAACTTGATGATGGCAAATTTTTGACAAATGGTGGACGGGTTCTTTGTATTTCAGCTTTGAGGGAGGATATTGTCTCTGCTCGAGAAAAAGTTTATGAAGAAGTCGGCAAAATTTCATTCGAAAACATGCATTTTAGAAAAGATATAGGATTAAGAGAGGTCGAAAAAGTAAAAATCAATTAATTTTTGTCATTCCGGAATATTCCTATAAAAATATAATCAGTTGATCTCCGACGGAGTCCGATACTCGTCGGAGTCATCGGACCGGAATCTATAGATCCTGAATCCCCGCCTGAATGATCTTTAAGTCGGGCAGGAAGTCCAGGATGACATTAAAAGTCTGTTTTTAAAGAAAAAAAATGACTTACTTAAATGACAAGATGGTCGAAGAATGCGGAGTTTTCGGGATCTATGCGCCCGGAGAAGAAGCCGCCAGGCTTGCTTATTTCGCTCTTTTCTCATTACAGCACAGAGGGCAAGAAAGCGCCGGAATAGCTACCTCCGATAATGAAAACTTGCATATTCTAAAAGGCTTAGGGCTTGTTTCCCAGGTTTTTGATGAAGCTTCTTTGGAGACCTTAAAAGGCGAAATTGCTATCGGTCATAACAGATACTCAACAACTGGTTCGAATCATGATCATAACGCCTCGCCGATTCTTCAAGACTGTGAGCTCGGAACTTTTGCCGTTGCTCATAATGGAAATCTTGTAAATACTTATAGGTTAAAGAGGAAACTACAAGATAATTTTGAATTTGAAACGACAACAGATAGCGAAATTCTCGCAAAATTAATTGCTCAATCCAAGGGAAAAAATTTTA
>JAMCYV010000024.1 GCA_023473595.1 Patescibacteria group bacterium
TAAAAGAATACTTACCTTATTATCTAAAAGAATTCCAAGCTAGGTTTAACCATAAAGAGTACTTTGATAATCCATTAAGTTACCTTAAAATATCATTAAAGGTTGTTCCAAGTTCTTTACTTTAACCAAAAGTTATAATGCTTTAAAGAATTCCCTGCCTTTGGCTTGAAAATCGACCTTTTTTAAGCTAAAATGATGAGGTTAAATTGTTAATACCAAATTTTAATTGCTAATTGATAATTGTTAATTAATAATTAATTTCTGCCAGGGTAGCTCAACCGGTTAGAGCGCCAGACTCATAAGCTGGAGGTTGAGGGTTCAAGTCCCTCCCCTGGTACCAAAATATTTGCTATTTGTCGGCGTTGCCGACTGTTTTATTACCTTAAGTAAGGTATTATATGGATATGGAGATTCTAGAAGAAGTAAAAAAAATAATTAAGAAGAATGAGAGACTCATCGTCGGCGTCTCTGGCGGGGTTGATTCCGCCGTTCTTTTGGATATCCTTGCCAAAGTCAAAAAAGATTTAAGCCTTGAAATTATTGTTGCCCATTTAAATCACGGTCTAAGAAAAGACGCTATCATAGACCAAAATTTGGTCTATGAATTAGCAAAAAAATATAACTATAAATTTGTGGTTAGAAAAATTAAATTGCCAAGAAAAAATATTGAGGAAGCCGGAAGAGAAGCAAGATACAAGTTTTTTAATGAAGTTCTAAATGAAACCAAAGCAGACTCGATTGTCACTGCTCATACCAAGAACGACCAGGCCGAGACTGTCCTTTTAAACTTGGCTAGAGGCGCTGGTCTTAAAGGCCTCAAAGGAATGGAGCAGATTTCCGGAAATCTTAAAAGGCCTTTTTTGAATGTTAGCCGTGAAGCAATTTTGGCTTATGCAAGGGAAAATAAACTTAAGTGGCGAGAGGATCCGTCAAACAAAGATTTATCATTTGCTAGAAACAGAGTCCGCCTCAAAGTCATCCCAGAACTTGCTAAAATCAATCCTAAAATTGTCGATAATGTGAAAAGAAGTGCTGAAATCTTAAAAGAATTGGATGATTTCCTTAGCGAGCATTTTAAAAAAGAGTTTAAGGCTTTGAAAGAGGATGAAAATCTAACTTTTGGTTTAAAAAAACTAAAGAGATTGCCTGAATTTTTGCAAAAAGAGATCCTGGCCGAGGCAATCCGCGAAATCGATCCCAAAGCTTTGAGCACCGAACATTTGGAAAACATTTTGAAAATCATAAAAACGGATGGGACCAAAGAGACTAGCCTTGGCCGCGGCTTGAAAGCAATGAAAATTTATGATAGATTAGTTATTGGACCTTTGAAACTTGCCCCTGAGGCTAAACATAAGAAAAAGCTTCTGGGAAGCCTAAAATGGGATGATTATTCCTTTGAGGCTAAAAAAGCAAAATTAGATAGAGAAACACCCGATTCAGTCTTCATCGACGGAGAAAAAATTAAGGAATTATACATTCGGGGATGGAAAGAAGGAGATTTTATCTATTTTGATCCAAAAAGAAAGCGCAAGAAGCTTTCAAACCTCTTTATCGATAACAAAGTTCCAAAGATTATTAGAAGGAATTACCCTATAATAGTAAATGAATCTGATGAAGTAGTTTGGGTGCCCTTCTTAAAATTAAACAGTAAGTTAAAAGCGGGAAAGACCGCCAAAAAGGTAATTAATCTTAAGGTCAAACTAAATGAAAAAAAATAATTTATCAAAAAATATCTTGTACCTCTTGTTCTTTATCCTCCTTGTAGCTCTTTTTTACACGCTTTTAGGGAGCTCAAATTCAAATAATAGTAAGGTTCCTATAAGCACGGTTGCCCAAGAAGTGAAGAACGATAATGTAAAATCGATCGATGTTTCCGGAAATAATATTGATGTTACCTTAAAGAACGGTACCAAAGAGACTTCGGAGCTAGGTCAAAACGAGTCGATAACGACTACTTTAAAAGACTTGGGAGCAGATCCTTCAAAAGTTGGAGCCCTTAATATTGCTGATAATTCAAGCAATGCCCTTCTTATATCAATCTTAGGGAATTTTTTGCCGGTCATTTTGATCATCGCTTTTCTCTACTTTATGTTCAGACAGGCCCAGGGAACTTCCAACCAGGCAATGCTTTTCGGGAAATCAAGAGCGAGATTATACGACAGCAAAAGCCAGAAAGTCAACTTTAAAGATGTTGCCGGAGCTCAGGAAGCCAAAGAAGAGCTTTCAGAGATCGTCGAGTTTCTGAAATACCCCGGTAAGTTCTTGGCTCTAGGCGCCAAAATCCCTAAAGGCGTCCTCCTTTTCGGCGCTCCAGGAACTGGAAAAACCCTCCTTGCGAGAGCGGTAGCAGGCGAAGCCGATGTTCCTTTCTTTTCCATATCCGGTTCGGAATTCGTTGAGATGTTCGTCGGCGTCGGTGCTTCCAGAGTTAGAGATTTATTCCTTAAAGCCAAAAAAAATGCTCCGGCGATTATTTTCATCGATGAAATAGATGCCGTCGGCCGCCAAAGGGGCGCTGGCCTCGGCGGTTCCCATGATGAGAGAGAGCAAACTTTGAATCAGATTTTGGTCGAGATGGATGGATTTGAGCAAGGTACCAATGTCATCGTTATGGCGGCTACCAACCGGCCTGACGTCTTGGATCCTGCACTCCTTAGACCCGGAAGGTTTGACCGCCGAGTCGTCCTCGACATGCCCGATATTAAAGACCGTGAAGCCATCCTGGAAGTTCATGCCAGAAACAAACCGCTGGATAAAGATGTTATCTTAAAAACGATTGCTAAGATTACCCCGGGTTTCTCCGGCGCCGATTTGGAGAACTTGATGAATGAGGCCACGATTCTTACCGCTCGCAGAGACAAGAAAAAGATTGCTATGCAAGAAGTCAATGAAGCCGTTGAAAAAGTCCTCTTGGGCCCTGAAAAAAAGAATCAAATTATTACCGAACAGGAGAAGAAAATTACCGCCTTCCATGAAGCCGGGCACGCCTTGGTCGGCCATCTTTTGCCGAAAACTGATCCCATCCATAAGATTTCAATCATTTCTCGTGGGATGAGTCTTGGTGCAACCTGGAGTCTTCCAAAGGAAGATAGAAAAATGGCGACCAAAGAAGAGATGGAGCAGCAAATCGCCCAGATCTTGGGCGGCCGGGCGGCGGAAAAGATTATTTTTGGGCAGGAGACAACTGGTGCTGAAAATGACTTAAGGCAGGCAACCAGACTGGCGAGAAAAATGGTCGTCGAGTATGGAATGAGTGAGAAGCTCGGCAACCGCGTCTTCGGCCACAAGGAAGAACTGGTTTTCTTAGGCCGAGAACTAGGAGAACAGAGAGATTATTCTGATGAAACAGCCAAAGTAATTGACGACGAGGTGGGAGTTCTCATTAAAGAGGGCTTTGAAACTGCTACTAGGATTTTGAGCAAGTATCGTGATAAACTAGATAAAGTAGCTCTCAAGTTGATTAAGGAAGAGACTATAGAAGGTGAAGAGTTTGAAGCTCTCTTCGACAAAGTTCAAAAAAATAAGAAACCTTCTAAAGACAAAGTTGAAAACACCGGGGAAGAAGAAGCTCCGGCTGCAGCTTAGGCAGACTTGAATAATAAGAAAATATTCGAATTAGATTAAACAATAATTCGTAAATAAGTAGATTTGTATTTAATTTGCCCCGATGTTTCACCAGTAGCCATAATTAAGACATCGGGGTTCCGGTCACAAGCATCGGAATAAATGAATTGACTTAAAGAATGGATAGGGTTAGAAAATTTTTTTACTACATCTCCAAGAAAAAACTGACGATCGGGAGCGCCGCTTTTATCATAGGAGCTACTTATTTAGTCAATAACTTTCTAGGCCTCATCCGGGAAATTATTATCGCCAATAAATTCGGTGCCGAACGAACCGCCGATATTTTCTTTGCCAGCTTCAAAATCCCTGATTTTATCTTTCAGCTCCTAATTTTAGGAGCCCTTTCCTCAGCTTTTATCCCTGTTTTAGTGGAAAGCCTCACGGAAAAAGGCGAGGATGAAGGCCAGAAAGTCGCAAATTCCGTCCTTAATCTTTTCCTCATAGCAGCGGTTTTTTTCGCTATTATAATGTATTTCCTTGTACCTTACATTGTCCCAATCGTCTTTAAAGGCTTTTTCAAATATACCCAGGAAACCGGTTTTGACGTCTATAAGGTAACGGTAAATACTACAAGGCTGATGCTCCTTTCCCCTATCTTTTTTTGTTTAAGCGGGATTTTTAGCGGAATCTTAAATTCTTATAAAAGATTCGTGGCTTATAGTCTGGCTCCGGTTGTTTACAATATTTCAATTATTTTCTCAGCTTTATTCCTTACAAGCTATTTCAAAGTCCCGGTTTACGGCTTGGCTGTAGGTGTAATATTAGGGGCAGTGCTTCATATGCTGGTCCAACTGCCGGCTGTCTTAAGAACCGGCTATCGGTACAGACCAATAATTTATTTTTATAAGGGAAAAGTAGATAAAATCATTCGACTTATGATACCCCGGACGATTACCATAGGGATCGGACAAATAAACATTTTAGTCGATTCATTTGTCGCCTCCTTTTTCATTGGGGGGATCAGCGTCATCACTTATGCCAATGACATTCAAACAGTCCCCTCGGTGGTTTTCGGAATCGCAATCGCAACAGCAATCTTCCCTTATCTTGCCGAAAGCTATGCCAAGAAAGACATGGCTGAATTCTTGAAATCCTTCTCCTGGAGTTTTCGGAGAATAATGTTCTTCCTCATCCCGGCAACCTTTGGGATTATCGCCTTAAGAGCTCAGATCGTTCGTTTGATTTTCGGATTCGGACAGTTCAATGTCCAACAATGGGAAAGTACCAAATGGACAACCATGACCTTGCTCTTTTTTATTATAAGCCTCGTTGCCCAGGGTGTTATCCCTCTTATAATAAGAGCTTTTTATGCGATAAAAGATACCAAAACCCCGCTTTATATAGGAATTTTTGTAATGATTCTGAATGCGGTCCTTACTTTGACCCTGCCTTTCCATACTTCTCTTGGAATTGCAGCTGTCGCCCTTGCCTTTTCAGTAGCAAGCTTTGCCAATATGGGACTTCTTCTTTTCTATCTTCATAAAAAAATCGGCATCTTGGATAAAGATCACAAAATTTTTGCTTCGACTTTAAGGCTCGTCTTTGCTTCCGGACTCATGGCCTTAGTCATCAAAGGCTCTCTCTATTTCTTTGACACGGTCTTTATCACCGAAAGGGTATTCGGCCTCTTCTTCCAGACAGTCTCTTCTATTGGAATTGCGACTATCTTTTATCTCTCATTAGCTTACCTTCTAAAGTGCGAAGAAATTAATTTTGTGATTGATAAATTCCATAAGAAAGCCGCCGTTATAGTAGGTGAAAATAAAAAGATCTCTTCAAATGAATGAGATAAAAATCCGCAATTTTTGCATTATTGCCCATATAGATCATGGAAAATCCACCCTAGCCGATCGATTTTTAGAGCTGACCAAGACGGTTGAAAAGAGGAATATGAAGGAGCAGCTCCTGGATACTATGGAACTGGAGCGGGAAAGAGGGATTACCATCAAACTTCAACCAGTCAGGATGAAGTACTCTAAAGGCGGTGAAGAGTATACCTTGAATCTTATCGACACCCCAGGACACGTTGATTTTTCTTATGAAGTTTCCAGATCCTTGGCCGCTGTCGAGGGAGCCATCCTGCTTGTCGATGCTTCTCAGGGAATAGAAGCCCAGACTCTCACTAATATTTATATGGCCTTAGAGCATAATTTAGAGATTATTCCCGTTGTGAACAAAATCGACCTTCCCCAAGCAGAGCCGGTAAGGGTGGCTAAGGAAATCGAAAAGATTTTAGGAGTAAAGAAAGAAGAGATAATTTTTGCTTCGGCTAAGACCGGTGAAGGGGTAAAAGAAATCTTGGATCGAATTATCGAAAAAGTTCCTCCGCCCAAGGGTAATGAGGATGGGGATTCCCGGGCCCTCATTTTCGACTCTTTTTACGACCAATTCAAGGGAGTAATCACTTATGTCAGAGTTTTTGATGGCAGTTTTAGCTTGAGGCAAAAAATTGAGATGCTGGGGACAAAAAAAGAGGCCGAAATCTTAGAAATTGGTTATCTTAATCCGGCATTGACTCCTCTTAAATCCTTAGAAACCGGACAGATCGGCTTTATTGTAACCGGCTTGAGAGAAGTGAAGGACGCTCGAGTCGGAGATACTATAACTATAGCTGGAAAATCAGCCCAACCCCTGCCAGGATACAAAAAAGTAACCCCATTTGTTTTTGCCGGCCTTTTTACAACCTCAGGCGAAGACTTCCCTCTTTTAAAAGACGCTTTGGCAAAGCTGACACTTTCTGATTCCTCTTTGACCTATGAACCAGAATCTTCAACAGCTTTGGGTTTCGGTTTTAGATGTGGGTTTTTGGGACTTTTGCATCTAGAAATCGTAAAGGAAAGGCTTGAGAGGGAGTTTAACCTTGATCTTATAGTAACAAGTCCTAGTGTTACCTATGAGATAGTCAAAACTAGTGGAGAGACTATCGTCATCAAAAATCCCTCCGAATTTCCGGATATGTCGGCAGTAAAAGAAATAAGGGAGCCTTGGCTAAGGATTGAGGTTGTTACTCCCAAAGATTACCTTGGCGGGATAATTAAAATTCTTCAAGAAAAAAGAGGAATTCAAAAAGCAATCGACTACATCGATGAAACCCGAATGGTCCTGGCTTATGAGATTCCGATGGGAGAAGTTATCACCGACTTCTATGATAATTTAAAGACTATAAGTTCAGGCTACGCCTCTCTAGGCTATGAAATCATTGGCTTTAAGCCGGGAGATATGGCCAAAATCGATATTCTAGTTTCCGGAGTCAAAGTCGATGCCTTATCCTTTATAACTTTTAGAATCAACGCTTATAAAGAAGGATTAAAAATCGTTTCAAAACTTAAAGAATCCATTCCTAAGCAGCTTTTCAAGGTGACATTGCAGGCGGCAATCGGAGGCAAGATCTTAGCCAGAGAAGATATCCCGGCCCTAAGGAAAGATGTCACGGCCAAGCTCTACGGCGGCGACGTTACCAGAAAAAGAAAGCTTTTGGAGAAGCAGAAAAAGGGTAAGAAGAAAATGAAAGCCATTGGCAATGTAGAAATCCCGACCGAAGCCTTCCTGGAACTTTTAAGAAAATAGTATTGTCATTCCCGCGCAGGCGGGAATCCAGCTTTAAATAATTTTCTCATATAGGTCATCCCATTCAGGATTGTCAGTCTCAATTAACCGCAGTTTCCATTTTCTTTCCCACTTTTTTAACCGCCTTTCCCTTAAAATCGCTTCTTCAACAGTTTTATGTCCTTCATAATAAACCAATAAGTGGGTGTGATACTTTTTGCTAAATCCCCCCACAAAATCTGACTTATGCTCGTCAATCCTTTTTAATAGATTAGAAGTAACCCCAATATAAAGAGTCCCATTTCTCCTGCTTGCCAAAATATAAACATAAAATTTTTTCATTTATCTAGATTCCCGCCTGCGCGGGAATGACGGGAAAACTGATTGCTAAGCCTTTACTAAGTTGAGTTCTTTGTTTTGAGAGTAAGCTTTGATATTTTCAACCGTTGTGTCTAAGATTCTCTTTAGAGCCTCTTCGGAATTAAAGGCGTTATGAGGGGTAACAATCGCCCTGGGATCATGGATCAAAATATGGTCTTCGAGGGCAATTTTCATCTCTTCTTTATTATAGTGCTTGCTTAAAAGCTCCTTTTCTTCCTTAATCATGACTTCCTCTTCAAGAACATCCAAACCAACCCCGCCTAAAACGCCGCTTTCCAAAGCCTGAACTAGGGCTTCTGTTTCGATAAGGCCGCCCCGAGCGGTATTAATAATTACCGCTCCCTTTTTAACAAGCTTGATGTTTTCTTTGTTAACCAAATGATGGGTCTCTTTGCAGTACGGGGCATGCAGGGTCACAACATCTGAAGCCTTAAGTAATTCTTCCAAAGAGACATATTTAAATCCGAGCTTTTTGGCCGCTTTTTCATTAGGATAGGGGTCGGAAGCGATAATATTCATTTCAAAGCCCTTGCCCATCCGGATAACATGCTGACCGATGTGACCGGTCCCGATAACTCCCAAAGTCTTTCCTGAAAGGTCGAAACCCCGAAGCCCGTCTAAAGAAAAATCCTCTTTTTTCACTCTTTCGACCGATTCAAAAAGCTTTCTCGAGATAGCGAGGATAAGAGCAAAAGCATGCTCGGCAACCGTATTTTCGCCGTAATAAGGAACGTTGGCTACTTCGACCCCTCTTTTTTTGCATTCAGCCAAGTTGATATGATCAAAGCCGGTCGACATTGTGGCAATAAATTTAAGATTTGGAAGCTTATCTAAAATTTCTTTTGTAATAAATGAATAGATGAAGATAGAGATTGCCTCCACATCTTTAAAATCTCCGACGTTTTCTTCGGTTAACTTGTCAGTTGAATAAACAGCTTCGACTTCTGCCCCAAGCTCTTTTTTTAGGTAATCAGTTTCCCATTCTTCAAGTTCAAAAAAAGCGATTTTCATTTTGTAATTATTAATTGTTAATTATTTTATGGCGGCCGTGCAGACGGACGTTTTTAATCTTTTCTGTTGCGCTTTTCTCATAGACAGTCTTTGACGGCCTTTTTCGATCAGCCAAAAGGATATAGAAAAAAGCCACAAAAAAGACAATGAGAAAAGCGATAATAAAGGAGTATAAATCCACTAAAACGTCTAAAACCATAAATAAATTATAACATAGTTCGCCTCCCGAGAAGGGTTGATTTTTA
Organism: Patescibacteria group bacterium; assembly: GCA_023473595.1. GTDB lineage: Bacteria > Patescibacteriota > CPR2 > UBA1875 > JAMCYV01 > JAMCYV01. The sequence goes on from JAMCYV010000024.1 coordinate 8,808, forward strand.
CCCTTAAATTTGGTATATTTTAATAGTTATCAATCTTGTTCCGGGTACAATTTTCATCTAGAAAAACTATATTCCGGGGTAGTCCGGCAGCTGCCGGACAGTTGGCTGTTAACTTTGATATAATGATTCCATGAGTCAATTTGTTTATGCCTTGTTTAATGAAGAAAACAATAAAATCTATATTGGACAAACTAATGACTTAAGCCGACGAATAAAAGAACATAACACAAAAAGTTTAAATAAAGGACATTTTACCGCACATTTCCAAGGTCAATGGAAGCTGATCTATAAGGAAGAAGCTGCTAATAGGTCAATTGCCATTGCTCGTGAAAGAGAATTAAAATCTCATCAAGGGCGAAATTTTTTAAAGCAATATATTCCGGGGTAGCTCAGCGGTAGAGCAGTTGACTGTTAATCAATTGGTCGCGGGTTCGAATCCCGCCCCCGGAGCCAAAGAGTTCTAATTCGAACTTTTGACTTACAAAGAGACATTCAAACAACGGCGTAAATTCGGCATCGGCAACGGTGCCGTTTTGCGTTATGTAGATCTTCTTGAATATCGCCTGGTTGAACAAAGCTCTTGTCTTTTCGCTTGCTTTTTGATAGCCAACCCCACAGCCTTTAGCCATCTTGATAGTCAGCATTAACCTATTCTCTAATAGCTCGGTGGTGCTTGATATGGCGCCTAGGATATTCTCGGCCTCGAACAATTCCCGTGCAATTCGGCCTTGCTCGGTCTTGAGCATGTCTTCATCAATGGCATCGATATAAAAGGCCTTGAGTAGTTTGATTTTTTCCTTTTGAAGCCTATCTGTCCTTTTATTGGCAAGTTCTCTCTGTCGATAATCCGCTTTTTGCCTATCAAGCATTTCTTTCTTAAACGAACGCACTATTTTGTCGATCCACTGAGGCTTCAGTGAAATGCCTCTATAGAAATCTTCAACTGCTTTCTCTACGTTAGCGACTGAAATGTAAGGCATAG
>JAMCYV010000031.1 GCA_023473595.1 Patescibacteria group bacterium
AAGTCATTTTTATAATATTCGTTCGCTCGATTGTTCTTTTTTCGAACTGATTGTCGGGAAGACAACAAAGCAAGTAAATTATTTCACATTCTTAATTCTATTTTTGCTTTAGGGGAGCGTCTTTTTGTGCTAAGATTTGTCTACTGGAAACTTTGTAATAATATTAATATATTTGTAATATTCGTATGATTTGTATGCGATTAGTAGATTTGTGATTATGAATTTTAAACTAACTTCAAATTTTAAATTATCAGGCGACCAACCGCAGGCAGTCGAAAAGCTAAGTCGGGGGATTGAAAGCGGGAAAAAACACCAGACTCTTCTAGGAGTGACGGGGTCTGGCAAGACTTTCACGATGGCAAATGTCATTAAAAATACCCAGCTTCCCACTCTGGTGATTTCCCATAACAAGACTTTGGCTGTCCAGCTGTATGAAGAATTTAAGCACTTTTTTCCCGAAAATTCGGTCCATTTCTTTGTTTCCTATTATGACTATTATCAGCCTGAAGCTTATATCCCAAGAAGCGACACTTATATAGAAAAAGATGCCTCAATAAATGAGGAGATAGACCGTTTGCGTCACGCAGCGACTCGATCGATTTTGACTCGAAAAGACACGATTATTGTCTCTTCAGTTTCCTGTATATATGGTATCGGCGAGCCGATAGAATACTTAAATCAAACGATTAATCTCAAAATTGGCGAGGAGATAAAGAGAGAAAAACTCTTGAAAGATTTAATTCTAATTCAATACGAAAGGAATGACACTGCTTTTGAAAGGGGAAGGATAAGAGTGAGAGGAGATGTTGTCGACATTTATCCTGTAGCTGAAGAAATAGCCCAAAGGGTTGAGATTGAAAACGGCCGAGTAAAATCTATAAAAGCGATAAATCCGTTAACAGGCGAGGTCTTGGAAAACTTAAAAGAGACGATAATCTTTCCAGCCAAGCACTTTGCAACACCCCGGGAGATTATTACAAGAGCGGTGCCAAAGATAAAAGAAGATTTAGAAAAAAGGGTTTCTGAACTAAAAAAGGAGGGAAAACTCTTAGAAGCAGAAAGGCTTGAGCAAAGGACGAATTTTGATATTGAAATGATGCTAGAGACGGGCTATTGTTCGGGCATCGAAAACTATTCGCTATACTTGTCGAATCGCAAACCGGGTGATTCTCCATATACACTCTTTGATTACTTTGGCTTTGACAATGATAAGTTTTTGACGATCATCGATGAATCTCATATGACTATTCCGCAGATAAGAGGAATGTATAACGGCGATAGATCAAGAAAAGAAACCTTGGTAGAGCATGGTTTCAGATTGCCGACTGCCTTGGATAATCGGCCTCTGAAATTTTCAGAATTTGAAAAAAAGGTTGAACAAATAATTTATACAACAGCGACCCCCGGCGATTATGAGTTGGGAAAAAGCATAGATCCAAAAATAGTCTATGCGTTAAAAAATAAATTTCAAAAAAGCGTTGACCCAAAAAGTATCAACGCATTCATATATTACGATTTGAAAAAGAAGGGAAAAGATATTACAGGCATAGTTGAGCAAGTTATCCGGCCAACCGGACTCTTGGACCCTGTTATCGAGGTCAAGCCGACTAAAAACCAAATCGATAACCTTCTTGAAGAAATTCAGAAAAGAGTTCAGAAAAAGCAGAGGGTTTTTGTGACTACCCTAACCAAGCGAATGGCAGAAGATCTGACCGAATATCTTTTGGAACTTGGCATAAAAGTCCAGTATCTGCACTCCGATATTTATACTCTTGAGCGCCCGGAAATTTTAAGAGACTTAAGGTTAGGCGTCTACGATGTAGTGATTGGAATTAATCTCTTAAGAGAAGGACTTGATATCCCGGAAGTTTCCTTAGTCGCTATTTTAGATGCCGACAAAGAAGGTTTCTTGCGCTCTGATCAATCTCTTATTCAAACTATCGGTCGGGCAGCTCGGCACCAAGAAGGAAAGGCAATAATGTATGCTGATACAATAACAGGCTCAATGAAAAGGGCGATAGAAGAGACTGAAAGGCGTCGAAAGATTCAAGCGGAGTATAACGAAAAGCACAACATCACGCCCCAAACGATTCAAAAATCGATAAGAGAGAGTCTCTCAGAAGAGAAAAAAAGAGAAGAAGAAGTTGAAGAATTCCAAATTACTGACATTCCGAAACCAGAATTAAACAAACTTATTAAAGATTTAGAAAGAAAAATGGATCTTGCCGCCAAAAATCTAGAGTTCGAAAAAGCAGCGAAATATAGAGACCAAGTAGCAAGGATAAGAGAAGAGGTTGAGAAGAAAAAGGTTCTAAAAAAGCTTAAATAGTTGTGCTATACTTTACGTGTTAACAAGGAGGACTAAATGTTTAAAGATCCTAAAACTATCTATTTTGGGATTATCTCTTTAGGAGCACTTTTTATGATTGTAGTAGGGACTTTCGCGGTTTTTAGCGTGCTTTTTTCTGCTTTTGTATTTAAAAACCCATCAATGAACCCAATGATGTCTCAACCCCCAGGAATGTACACTTCTCCAGAAATTGAAAAAATTACCGAAAACAAAGATTTAACTGCTGAACAAAAGCAGCAGATAGAGAAATGGTTGAAAGATTATTCAGAATGGGAGAAATATCAGAAAAATTTTAACGATAACGACTATCAAAAACAAATGACTTACAGTCAATTAAGCTTTGCCCTCCCTATGCTGATAATAGGTGCCCCAATTTTCCTTTATACTGTTAGATTTCTAAGAAAGAAATAATTAATTAATCTCTAAAATAATTGCAGCATCTTATGCATTCCGGAAGATAACGGCCTTTCCTTAGGAAACTTGCTCTAAACTTTCGATATTTAGAACCGTTCCAGATTTTTTCAAAACTTTGATTTTCGATATTGCCCATAATATACTTATTGCATTGAATAATATCGCCATTGGTCTTTATAATCATATGATGCCACGGACAATCTGTACCTTTGTTAGTAAATCTGGGTTTAAAGTTTATCGCGGTTTGATAGTAGCGGACGATCTCAAAAAAGGACAGCTTAGGAAAAATATTAACAGCTATTTTATTACTTTTTAGTTTCTTCAGCTCTTCCCATAAAGTAGTTAAATCAAACTCTCTTAAATCTTTAGGGATTATTTTTTGATTTGTACCAAGGCTTGAATCTTTGTTCAAAAACCAAAGATGTTGGAAATTAATACCATCAACACCCAGATTTTCTGCAATCTTTTTAACTTCATTTAGCTTATTAAAATTCAGGCTATTTATCGAGCAATTGATAAAAACAAGCGGTCTTTTTTCATATGAAAGGATGGTTTTAATTCCATCTGTTGCTTTTTTATAAGTTCCTTTTATACCCCTTATTTTATCGTGGATTTTCCCCGGTCCATCAAGAGAAACTATTAGAGTGTTTATGCTGCTTTCAGCAATAATTTTGGCTTTTTCTTTTAGTAAAACTCCATTTGTTGTTAGAGTTACAAAACGTTTATCTCCTTTTGCAGTTCTTAAAATTGCATCTAATTCAGGGTGGAAAAGTGGTTCACCACCAGTAATCGAAATATATGGCCATTCAGAATCTACGCTTTTAATAAATTTATTTAAAGAACTAACATCAATAAAAGGTGTATTTTGTTTATTGCAAATATAACTGCACATTTTGCATTTTAAATTACAAACTCCACAAACTCTTATAGTAATAGACTCTGGTAAGGCAGGCCTAAACTCACTTTTGTTTATTTTTTGCAAAATAAATCTTCTGGTATTTAAATAAAAGTGGTTTCTAACCGGTTTTAATAAAGATGGTTTTTTAAGCAGAATTAAATTTTTCGGCATAGTTCTTAAGATATCATAAAAATAAAATTTAACAAGCCTAGACAAAAGTCTTTACGACCCTTGACAAATAAGTTATAATGGACTTTACGCTGTGTTTTTTGGGGTTCATAAATTCCCGAAATAGAGCGGTAAAATACTGAACAAATAATTTGTTCAAAGATAAAAGGTTTGAGGATGGAAAATATAATTATAAAAGGTGCGAGGGAGCACAATCTTAAAAATATTGATGTTACTATTCCACGAGATAAATTCGTGGTCATCACTGGTCTTTCAGGTTCTGGCAAATCTTCTTTGGCTTTTGATACTATCTATGCCGAGGGCCAAAGAAGGTATGTTGAATCTCTCTCCAGCTATGCTAGACAATTCCTCGGTCTTATGGAAAAGCCGGATGTTGACCAGATAGACGGGCTTTCACCGGCTATATCTATTGATCAGAAATCTGCGACTAGAAATCCCCGCTCAACTGTAGGGACAGTTACCGAAATTTACGATTATCTTAGGCTTCTTTATGCTAGAGTCGGTGTTCCCCATTGTCCGATGTGCGGCAAAGAAATCATCAAGCAAACTTCACAGCAGATAGTAGATCAAATTCTTGCTTTAAAAGAAGGGACGCGGTTTATGATCCTGGCCCCAGTAGTAAAAGATAAAAAAGGGACCCAAAAACATGTTTTCGATGGTCTTAAGAAAGCCGGTTATACCAGGGTAAGAGTCGACAGCCGAATATACGATATCGAAGAAGATATCAGTCTTACAAAAACCCAAAATCATACGATTGATGCCGTAGTGGATCGGCTTATTATAGAAGAAGGAGTAAGGCCGAGGTTGACTGAATCAGTCAATAATGCTTTAAATCTTGGCGAGGGAATTCTTATTTTCTTAAACAGCGATGAAGAGACAGAACAGATCTATTCTCAAAACTTTTCTTGCGCTGATTGCGGTATTAGCTTGCCCGAAATCGAACCCCGAAGTTTCTCATTTAATAGCCCTCATGGAGCTTGTCCCAAATGCACCGGCTTAGGGACTAAGCTTGAAATCGATCCAGAGCTTGTTATTCCAAATCTCCGTCTTTCGATAGCCGAAGGTGCAATCCGGCCCTGGAGCAGAACGACGGCTAGGATGAACTGGTATGTAAAACTTTTAAGCGCTGTCGGTGACAAGTATAAATTTTCGCCTTTTGTCCCTGTCAAGGATCTTCCCAAAAAAGCGGTTGAAGTTATAATGTATGGTACCGGAAACGAGGAATTCAAGGTTGATTTTGGCGGCAAGGTTTATACAGCCAATTTCGAAGGCGTCATCGCCAACTTGGAAAGATATTATAATGAGACCGATTCTGATTATGTCCGAAAAGACATCGAAAAATACATGACGGTCAAGAAATGCCCGCAGTGCCACGGCGATCGCTTAAAGCCGGAGGTTATTTCGGTTACTATAAATGATGCAAGTATTGTCGATGTCGTAAAACTCCCGATTGGAAAGGCTCTCGAATTTTTTGAGAATCTAGAGCTAGACGAAAAAAATCAAAGAATAGCTAGACAAATTTTGAAAGAAATAAAGCTTAGACTTCAATTCCTTCTGAATGTCGGCCTTAATTACTTAAATCTTGATCGTTCAGCAACGACTCTTTCAGGAGGAGAAGCCCAAAGAATCCGTCTCGCAACCCAAATCGGTTCATCTCTTATGGGAGTCCTTTATGTCTTGGACGAGCCTTCAATCGGCCTTCATCAAAGGGACAATAGAAAACTTATCGAGACCTTGAAAGCTCTTCGGGATCTCGGGAATACGGTCATTGTTGTCGAGCATGATGCCGATACTATCCTTTCTGCAGACCATTTGATAGATGTCGGCTCTGGTGCCGGAGAAAGCGGAGGCAAAATTGTTGCCCAAGGGACTCCTAAAGAAGTGATGGCTAATACTAAATCCTTAACCGGACAATACCTTAAAGGAGCCAAAAAAATCGAATTTAGTTCAAAAAGGCGCCAAGGCAATGGCAAGGATATAGAAATCATCGGTGCTCAGGAAAACAATTTAAAAAACATTAATGTCAAATTTCCGTTGAATAAATTTATCGTGGTTTCGGGGGTTTCTGGTTCGGGCAAATCGAGCCTCATAAATGAAATCTTGGCTAAAAAACTTTCAGCCGTTCTTCACCGGGCTCAAGAAACGCCCGGTCAGCACAAAGATATAACTGGTATTAAAAATATCGACAAAGTAATCGATATCGACCAATCTCCTATCGGTCGAACTCCAAGATCTAACCCAGCTACTTATACAGGTGTTTTCACCGACATTAGGGAACTTTTTGCGGCAGTTCCTGAAGCTAGGATTAGAGGCTATAAAGCCGGCCGATTCAGTTTCAATGTTTCCGGCGGGCGCTGTGAGGCCTGCCACGGCGAAGGGATTTTAAAAATAGAGATGCATTTTTTGCCGGATGTTTATATTACCTGCGAAGACTGTAAAGGAAAAAGGTATAATCAGGAAGCTTTGGAAATTCATTATAAAGGTAAAAATATCGCCGATATTTTGGATATGACCGTTGACGAAGCTTTGGAATTCTTTAAAAATATTCCTCATATAAAAACAAAGCTTGATACTTTGGCAGAAGTTGGCTTGGGCTATATCCGATTGGGCCAGCCGGCAACGACTCTCTCCGGAGGCGAGGCTCAAAGGGTAAAGCTTGCTAGCGAACTTTCTAAAAAATCTACCGGCCAAACATTTTATATCTTAGATGAACCAACGACTGGTCTTCATTTTGATGATGTTTCGCGGCTTCTATCAGTTTTGAATAAATTAGTCGATATGGGCAATACAGTTGTTGTAATCGAACATAATATGGAAGTTATAAAAGCCGCCGACTGGGTTATCGATCTTGGTCCTGAAGGGGGAGATTTAGGCGGAGAGGTTGTGGCCGAAGGGACGCCTGAAAGCCTGGCTAAAAATTCTAAATCTTATACTGGTCAATATCTAAAACAAATATTATAAAGTCCTAAATTAGCCTCAAAATTTAAATACATTTGATTTTTGTACTCTCTTATGTTAACTTTGCATAACGAAAGTACTGACAGCGACGGTTTGCTGTTTGAAAATATAAACCTGGTTTGCTCAAAAAACTTAAGAAAGGGGGAAAGAGTATGCCCAGGCTGCCTAAGGAAGTTGGAAACAAAATCCGTGTTGCTTTCATAGAAGCGGGCGCCAAAGAACGCGTTGACATCTATATGAAGGCAAAACTACATGTTGGGTCACTTCTTCTAGCGACGATTCTAAGTAAGATCAGCGATACCTATGAAGTGCGTTGTATTGTAACTGACATTGCTCAACCGGACAAAAGGACTTGGAAATGGCTAAGCAAAATAGATGTTGCCTGCTTTACAGTTCTAACACCGAACTTCGGGCCTACTCTTGACTTCATTCGAAAGCTTCGGTCTGTAAACCCGAATGTTATCGTTATCGTAGGTGGTTTTGAACCGTCAGGTAATCCTACAAGAAGTCTCCAGCGTCCGGAGATTGACTATGTTGGAATCGGAGAAGGAGAGCGAACAATACCGGAGTTCATCCAAGCGCTCCAAAACGGTAAAGTCCATAAGGTTAATGGGCTGGCTTTCCTAGACATAAACGGAAAGCCGCATTTTAATCCTCCGAGGAAACGATTAACTTCTGCTGAGTTAAATAACCTTCCTTTTGAGGATTACAATCTTCTCTTTGATCCCAAAAAACAAAGGACTACAGCGACTGTGCAGTGGAGCCGCGGCTGTAGGAATCGCTGACTATTTTGTCAGGTCCACTGTATGTGGCCGACAACGGTTTTCAAGAGCAAAGAAAGAGTGCTCCTTGAAATCCAGAAAGCTGCCAACGAGTTTGGAGCAGTCTTTCTTTCGGATGATAATGCTGCCATGAAGAAGAATGAACTCAAGTGGATTTTAAGGCAGTTAGCCAAAACTACTGTAGTCAATCGCCTCCTTCTTCAGATGGAGGTGAAATCTGTTTTCAAGACCGACGGCTCGATCGATTGGGAGTTTCTAGGTGTCTTGGAACAAGCGGCTAATACAGTAATCGTCTGCTATGGTGTTGAATCCCCACTCAGCAATAATCTTAAGACGGTTGGTAAAGGGATTAATGCCATAGAGATGGACCAAGGTCTTTGGGCATCACAATATGCCGGTCTCTTAAACCATCTGATGATGTTTGTTATGCCTACCGACACCTTGGACATTTTTCCGGCAATGCTTAGCCTTTCCCTAAAGTGGGGAAGTACTCTGCAAGATTTGCATTATATTCTGTTGCCTGGAACGGAAATGGCAAAGGAATATAGCCATCTTGCTCTTTGGGATCTAGATACCAACCCTAGCCATTCGACTCGCTACCGTGGGATGTGCCCCAATATTTGGTATGAAAGTATGACGCCTCTCGAAGCTCAGAAAGGACTTCTCTGGGTTTATGAGAGCTTCTATTCCTGGGACCAGCTTAAGGTTTCGATTAGTCGAGGGTGGAGCCGCCATCGAAATTTCAATCCTGCCCAGCAAGCCTACCTTGAAAGTTTGTCGCTGATTGCTAGAAAGAAACAGGCGGTGAAATGGCGATTGGAATACAAATTCGTGGAGGCTGGGACGCGGTATTTCCTTGGGATGCCAACCGTCAAAGGCTGTCGGGATTCCAAGGAGATGACAAACATCATGCGGGATCTTGAGGAGCTCGAGAGAGAACGAGCGATTAAACCCGGTATATTAGCAGCCAAACAATAGGGGGTGTTGGCAATGACCGGACGGGTCTCGTATTCTCGTCCGGTTTTTTTGTAATTATTTTGCTGTAAACTTTTAAAATTCGATGTAAAATATTTAAAAGGAGAATGTATGGAAAAAGGACAGCCTGAAATTCAAATAAGTGCCGAACCGCATATTGCTAGGGGCGAATATGCCAATGTTCTTATGATTAATCATTCAAAAGAAGAATTTATTTTTGATTTTATGAATATAATCGGGCAGAGAGGGCACTTAGTTTCCAGAATTTTTACTAGCCCAGGCCATATGAAAAGGATCTCCAAAGCTCTTCAAGAAAATATCAAGCTTTATGAAGATAAATTCGGAGAAATCGAAGAGGCAGAAGGGCCAAAACAAAGTATAGGTTTTAAAATTTAAGAAAAAACTCTTGCATTTATTTTTAATATTTGATACATTATAAAAGTTGATTAATTATTTTATGACAAAAGACCGAACAATTGAATCAATAGGAGCGGCATAGGGGGAGAGAAAAGCTTTTAGATAAACTTATGAAGCCGCTTTCTAAAAGCGGTTTTTTGTTGGTAAAAAGCAATTGACATCAATCTATGAAAGGTAAATTATTTTTCGACCTTACCTGTCCGACCGAAGCCAAGCGAAGGCGGATGGAGAAGATAGGTAAAGTCGAGCAATAATTCAAGCATATTGAAAAGTAAATAACATGAGGTAAACGATAAAAATTAAACTCAATTGAACACTGAA
>JAMCYV010000030.1 GCA_023473595.1 Patescibacteria group bacterium
AATTTGTGTCGAACTTTTTCAGAAGTATCCGGCTGTTTTGGAAAAATATCAGACTCTTTTCAGGTATATTTTGGTCGATGAATATCAGGATACTAATCATGCCCAGTATGTCTGGACAAATCTCTTGGCTAAAAAACACCGAAATCTTTTCGTTATTGGGGACGACTGGCAGTCTATCTATTCCTGGCGGGGAGCAAACTTTGAAAATATCTTAAACTTTGAAAAAGACTACAAAGAAGCAAAGATTATAAAATTAGAACAGAATTACCGTTCGACCCAAATTATTCTGGAAGCCGCTCGCGATATTATCGAAAAAAACGTTGAGAGAAGCGAGAAAAAACTCTGGACCAAGAAAAAAGAAGGCGAAAAAATCGAAGTTTTCGAAGCCCGGGACGAGAAAGACGAGGCCAGGTTCGTAGCCCAAAAGGTCGAAGACTTGGATAGAAAAGATATAAGTTTGAAGGATATAGCCGTCCTTTACCGAATCAATGCGGAGTCTCGAATTTTAGAGGAAGTTTTCTTGCATTACAACCTACCTTATAAGATTGTCGGTGGCGTCAGATTTTATGAACGGAGAGAGATCAAAGATATATTGGCTTACCTTAAATTTATCGTTTCTGAAGACGACCTCATATCCTTTGATAGGATCGTCAATATGCCGGGAAGAGGGATCGGAGAAGCAAGTCTTCTTGCTTTCCATGACTATTTGAAAAAATCCGGCAGATCTCTTCGGGAGGGTTTGGAAAATTTAGACGATGTTGAAAAAATCAGTTCCAAGGCGAAGAAGGGTTTTGAAGAATTTCAGAAAGTAATTTGCGATCTTGGGGAAAAGAAGGAAAGCCTCGAGCTTGTGCCATTCATTGATTATGTTATGCGGCAGAGCGGCTATTTCAAATACTTGGAAAGCCTGGATGAAAAAAGCGGCGAAGGGGTGGAAGGTGAAGTTAGGAAGGAAAACTTAGGAGAGCTTTTGTCAGTGGCCGAAGAGTTCAGCAAAGGCCACTCGGATTATACTTTAGAAAACTTTTTGGAGGAAGTAACCCTTCTTTCGGACATCGATAGCTACTCATCAGATTCAGATGCTGTAACTTTTATGACCATCCACTCGGCAAAGGGCTTGGAATTCAAATATGTCTTTATTGTCGGTCTTGAAGAAGGGATTTTTCCGCATTCGAGAAGCCAGCTTGAGCCGGCAGAAATGGAGGAGGAACGGCGGCTTATGTATGTTGCTATTACCCGGGCTAAAGAGCAAGTTACCTTAAGTTATGCCCAAAAAAGAATGTCTTTTGGCAATACCAAATTCAATATGCCTTCAAGATTTTTAGCCGATATTTCTGAAGAGCTGATTTTAGGAAGTCAAGTTAAAGAAGAGCCAAAAGAGAAGAATGATTTTTTGCCTGAAATAAAGCTAAGTCCTGGAGACACGATCTCCCACCAAGTTTTCGGAGAAGGGATTATAACCCAAATTAACGATGACGAGATCGAGGTCAGCTTCCCGAAGTTGGGGCTGAAAAAACTCTCTATCTACTACGCGCCGATAAGGAAAATTAAAAAGAATTAGATTGCGTTTCTAAAAATTGTCATTCCCGCGAAAACGGGAATCCAGAACTAAATAAAAACTCTTTCTTATTTTACTTTTTGGCGCCAAAAAGTAACAAAAAGCACCCCTTCGACTAAACTCAGGACAAGCTAACAGCTTTTCAAAGTGTCGTTCATGTGTTCACTTTATGTTTGAGAAAATACAACAAATCCGATACCGGAAAGTATTTTCTCTAACTTTTCGTTCACTTCTCACTCGCTTTGAAAACTGATTGTCGGAAAAAAATCTAACTGCAGGAAATTTAATAGTCAATGATTCGTAATAAATTCTTCCACAGCTTTAAGGCGAAAACGGCTATTTTTTCCTAATTCAAAGCATAAAAGTTATCTTGACAAGACTAGCCGGTATTGCTAGAATAGATGGCGTTAATTTTTGGGCTTATATGAAGGGATTTTTGTCCCAAGTTTTTGGCGAAAGTTATCACAAATATAATCATAAAATAAGAACTTTAGCAGTTTTGCTCCTTTTTGTCCCGATACTAGCTATTTTTTATAAGCCTGTTTCTGGAGCGACCGTTCTAGATGTCAACACCAAAATCAATTTTTTAATCGATAATAAAACTATTTCTTTTGAATCAAAGAAGAATATTTTAGAGGATGCTCTAAAAGAAAAGGGTATCTTTTTAAACGAAAAAGACATTACTCTCCCTTCTAGGAATTCTGAGATTAACGGAGGTGAAATTAATGTTCAAGTAAAAAGAGCTCGATCTTATCTTTTAAACGATGACGGCAAGAGCCAAATTATTTTTTCAGCATATGATGATACAGAGGAAATTTTAAAACAAAACAACATAGTTTTTCATTCTGAGGATAGAATCTCAACAGAAATTATAAGCGATTTTTTTAGTGATAATTCTTTGGGGCAGAAGATTATCCTTAAAAGAGCGCCGATTATTTACATTACGGTTGATGGGACCACAAGAGAGATTCGTTCCTGGCTTAATACTTTAGGAGAAGTTTTAAAAGAGCAGAAGGTTTTAATTGGGGACAAAGACAAAGTAAATCCTGGGCTTGAAAGCTATGTTGTAAATGGGCTAGCAACTGAAATTATTCGAGTTGCTGAAAGCGAAGCTAAAGAAAATGTCGAAATCCCTTATGAGACTCAAACGATTGAGGATCCAGAGCTTGAGTACGGCCGAAGTTACGTAAAGCAAGAAGGGAAAAAAGGCTTGAAAGAGGTAACTTACAAAATTACGGCTGAAAACGGCATTATGGTTTCTAAAGTTGTTTTAGCTGAAAATTTAGTTTCTACGAGCCAAGACAAAATTGTTATTAAAGGAATTAAACCCTTTAATGCCGGAGACCTTTGGCCAATAATTGTTAGGGCTTCTGAAACATATGGCATTTCTGCTCTTCGACTTTACGAAATGATGCTTTGCGAGAGCGGCGGGAATCCTTACTCTACCGGTAATGGGGTCTATGGACTATTCCAATACAATCCTGATACTTGGTCTGGAGCTTCGGCAGCGGCCGGATATGCAGGGGCTAGTATTTACAATCCGACAGCTCAAATTTATGTGACGGCTTGGAAAGCAGCCACCCAAGGCTGGGGCGCCTGGCCAAGCTGTGGGAGTTAAAGTTTTGTCATTCCCGCGAAGGCGGGAATCTAGAACTAAACCAAAAAGTTCTTTTTCATTTTACTTTTTGGTGCCAAAAAGTAACAAAAAGCACCCCTTCGACTAAGCTCAGGACAAGCTAACAGCTTTTCAAAGTGTCGTTCGTACGCTTTACTCAAGTTTTCGAAAATACGACAAGTCCGATTCCGGAAAGTATTTTCTCAAAATTTCGTTCGCTTCTCACTCGCTTTGAAAACTGATTGTCGGGCTAACCAGAATTTTAATTTTTAGATTATAATCAGTATATGGATTTGACTAATAAAAACACGATAAAGAGTTTGCTTCAGAAACATAATCTCTGGGCAAAGAAGGGCTTTGGCCAGAATTTTTTAACTGATAAAGAGGCCCTTGATTCATTAGTTGATTCGGCTGGCATTAGATCAAATGAAACTATCCTCGAGGTCGGGCCGGGGCTCGGAGTCTTGACTACCGAACTTTGTAAGAAAGCAGGAAAAGTGATTGCTGTTGAAAAAGATAAAGAAATTTTAGAAGTTTTAAAAGAAACGACTGCTGAATTTAGAAATTTAGAGATAGCTAATGAAGACATTTTGGAATACCAAGTCAAAGAAAAAAATTATAAAGTTGCCGCTAGTCTGCCTTTTTACATCTCCTCGCCGATTTTTCGAAAATTTTTGGGACTTACAAACAAGCCGAGGCTAATGAGCTTAATTGTTCAAAAAGAAGTTGCCGAAAAAGCGACGGCTAGAGAAGGAGAAATGAATGTTCTCGCTGTTTCCATCCAGTTTTATGGGAAAGCAGAAATCATAATGATTATTCCTAAGACTTCCTTTTTCCCCGTTCCTAAGGTCGATGCTGCAATTCTTATGATTACTCCATATGAAAAGCCGCTTTTCGATGTTAATGAGAAATTATTTTTTAGAATAGTGAAAGCTGGGTTTGGTGAGAAACGAAAAAAACTTATTAATTCTTTGGCTGGAGGACTTCAACTCGAGAAAGGAAAAGTTGCCAAAATTCTAGCAGATTTAAGTATTGATACAAACATCAGAGCCGAAGATTTAAACCTCAAGATGTGGCAAGAGCTATACCAAAACTTGCAGGAAGTGTTATAATTAAAATATATGGATTCTAAGAAGAGGGTTAAGCTTACGGTAAGCGGGGATGTGCAGGGAGTAAGTTTTCGGTATTTTGCAAAAGACATCGCCAAAAAGATGGGGATTACCGGCTGGGCGGAGAACCAGCCAGATGGCTCCGTCATTTTTGTAATTGAAGGAGATACCGATAGGGTAGACGAATTTACCGAATGGTGCCGTCAGGGCTCGCCTATGTCTACTGTTGAAAACGTCGAGGTCGAAGATCAGAAATACAAAGGCGAATTCAAAGATTTTCAGATAAAGTAGTCAGTAAACAGTTTAAGATTCATTTGCTGTCATTCCCGCGCAGGCAGGAATCCATAGTCTATTAACAATTAATCAGCCCAAAGGGGGTTGATTTTTTGTTGCTCATAACGTTAACTGTTAAAATATGGCTATGGGAAAGTTATATGTTGTCGGAACGCCGATTGGGAATCTAGGAGATATTACTCTTCGGGCGCTTGAGACCTTAAAAAACGTTGATTATATTGCTTGCGAGGATACTCGGATTACAATCAAGCTTTTAAATCATTTTGATATAAAAAAGCCACTTATTTCCTATTACCAACATTCCAAATTGTCAAAAATCGACTATCTGATCGGGCTTTTGAAGGAAGGAAAGGATATTGCACTAGTTACGGATGCTGGAACGCCGGGGATCTCTGATCCGGGCGGCGTTTTAATAGCAGAAGCAGTGAAAAATAATATTAAAATAATCCCTAATCCCGGACCGAATGCGGCAATTTCGGCACTTTCTATTTCCGGTTTTCCGACCGATGAGTTCCTTTTCCTAGGTTTTTTGCCGAAGAAAAAAGGCCGCCAAACCCTACTAAATTCATTAAGGAACGAAAAACGAACAATTGCTTTTTACGAGTCTCCAGAGAGAATTAAACGAACTTTAAATGATTTGCTAGAATTTTTGGGCGACAGAGGAGTTGTTGTCTGCCGTGAACTTACAAAAATGTTTGAAGAAATCTACCGCGGCAAAGTTTCCCAAGTCTTACCGAAAATAAAAGAAAAAGGGGAGTTTGTAGTAGTCCTCTCTGCTCGTCATTCCCGCGCAGGCGGGAATCTAGGAGTAGCTAAACTGGATCCCCGGATCAAGCCCGAGGATGACAAAGGTGAGGCAAATGATTAAAGCGATTATTTTTGATGTCGATGATACCTTAATTTGTTCTGGCCCCCTTGTAAGCCAAAATTACATAAATGTAGCTAAACGTTTGGGGGTTAAAGCACCGACAGCTAAAGAGGTCCACCGCCTTTGCGGGCTTCCTGGGTTTAAAATGGTAGAGATTTTATGGCCGGGGCTCGATTATGAGAAGTTTAGGGAAAATTATCACCAAATTATCCAGGTGGATGCTTCGCATGTTTTTCCTAACAGTAAAGAAGTCATATCAATGCTAAGCGGAAAATACAAGTTAGGGATACTAACCTCAAGAAGGCTTGAGTCGATGCAAAAAGTATTGAAACATTATGATTTTGACTTAAGTGATTTTAGATTTATTATAGCCACTTGCAATTCAAAATATCATAAGCCGGATCCAAGGGCTTTTGATCCGGTGAAAAAAGAGTTATTGAAAGAAAGAATCAAAAAAGAAGAGATCTTATATGTCGGAGATGCAATTTATGATTATCAGGCAGTTAGTGGGGCAGGGCTTAATTTTGTAGCAGTAACAAACGGCGCCTGGACCAAAGAAGAGTTCAAAGAAGCTGGCTTAAGCGAGCGTTTTATTATAAAATTTCTTAAAGAATTGCCGAAAGTTTTAGAAAAGGAGTTTCAACTTGTCTAAATTTTATCTTACTAATGCTATTCCGTACGTAAATGCTGAGCCTCATATCGGCTTTGCCTTGGAAATCTGCCAAAGCGATTGCATAGCCAGATATCATCGTAAGAAAGGCGATGAGGTTTATTTCATGATGGGTGCGGACGAAAATAGCTTGAAAAACGTCCAAGCGGCGGAGAAAGCCGGCAAGAAGACGGCTGACTTTGTAAAAGAAAATACCCAAGCTTTCATCGATTTGAATAAAGCTCTTAATATCTCTAATGACGACTTCATAAAGACGACCGAAAAAAGACATATAAGAGGGGTTGAAAAGATTTGGAAAGCCTGCGAGAAAGATATTTACAAGAAAAATTATAAAGGGCTTTACTGCGTCGGCTGCGAGGAATTTAAAAAAGAGAGCGACCTTATGGACGGCTGCTGCAGCGAGCATCCGAACGAAAAGTTGGAAGTAGTTGAGGAAGAGAATTACTTTTTTAAACTTTCAAATTACCAAACCAAGTTGGAAGAAATTATCACCAAAGACATTTACAAAGTCTATCCGGCTTCTAGGAAAAACGAAGTTTTAGGGTTTATAAAGCAGGGCTTGGAAGATTTCAGCATTTCAAGATCGAAAGAGAGAGCCAGAGGCTGGGGGATCCCGGTGCCGGGAGATGAAAGCCAGGTAATTTACGTT
Source organism: Patescibacteria group bacterium (assembly GCA_023473595.1). Taxonomy (GTDB): domain Bacteria; phylum Patescibacteriota; class CPR2; order UBA1875; family JAMCYV01; genus JAMCYV01. The sequence continues at coordinate 6,764 of JAMCYV010000030.1, forward strand.
TGGTTTGATGCTTTGGCGAACTATATAACTGGTGTTGACTATGCTGAAGAAGGAGAGTTTTTCAAGAAATACTGGCCGGCCGATCTTCATGTTATCGGCAAAGGAATCCTTAAGTTTCATGCGGTTTATTGGCCAGCAATGCTGCTTTCGGCCGGGGTTGAGCTTCCTAAGGAGCTTTTTGTCCATGGCTACTTAATGGTGAATGGTCAGAAGATAAGCAAAAGCTTGGGGAATGTGATCGATCCAACTGAAATGGCAAAAAAATACGGAATCGACCCGTTGAGATATTTTCTTTTGAGCGAGATTCCGGCGACGGCCGACGGCGACTTTTCTGAAAAAAGATTGGAGGAGCGCTATAATTCCGATCTTGCCAATGGCTTAGGAAACCTAGTCCAAAGGATTGCGGCAATGATTGATAAATATTTAGACGGCCAAATCCCGGAAGGTCACACCGAAGTCGATACCGAACCCTTTGACCGCCATATGGAACTTCTAGAGCTTCACAAAGCGATAGAATATGTCTGGTCAGAGCTAAAGGGGCTCGACCAATACATTGAAGAAGAAAAGCCCTGGGAGCTTTTTAAGACTGATAAGGATGAGTTAAAAACGGTTCTCGGCAATTTGGCTACAAGCATTAAAAAACTTAACGAAATGATTGCTCCTTTTATGCCGGAGACTTCTGAAAAAATTGCTGGAATCTTCAAAGGGCCTAAAGTAAAGCTAGGGAAGCCTCTTTTCCCGAGGCTTGAAGGTTAATAATATTCTTCGACCTTGTGGAGAAGAACTTTATAATTAAATAATGTACTTCTCGACTCATTGAAATTTGCTCGAAGAATAAGTAAAGAATAAATTATGTTTATCGATTCTCATGCCCATTTGGATTTTAAGGAGTTTGATGAGGATTTTGATGAGGTTTTAAGGCGAGCCAAAGCCTCTAACGTTCTTAAAATTATCAATATTGGCGCTGATATTGAAAGAAGCAAGAAAGCTATTAAACTTACTGAAAGATACGATTACATTTTCCCCACTGCTGGTATTCATCCGGAAGAAGAATTGCCAAAAGGCGTCGTGGAGTCGATTAAAGAGCTTGAAAATTTAATCAAAAATTCTTCAAAAATTGTTGCGGTCGGGGAATGCGGATTGGATTATTATCTAAACACAGAGTTTTCGAAAACTAAAGAGATAACAAAAGAAGAAAGGACAAGACAAATTGACTTGTTTGAAGCACAAATCAAGCTTGCTCAAAGACGTAATTTACCGCTTGTAATTCATTTAAGAAACGGCCAGGATAACCAGGCTTATGAAAATGCAATTGCAATACTAGAAGAAAAAAAAGTGAATAATGGCGTTGTCCATTGTTTTACTTTTGGGCCACAGGAAGCCAAAACCTTTCTTAAAATGGGCTTATACATTGGTTTTACAGGCATTGTTACCTATAAAAATGCGGAAAATGTGCAAGAAGCAGCAAAAGTTGTACCCCTAGATAGACTTTTAATCGAGACTGATTGCCCATTTTTGGCGCCAGGACCCTATAGAGGAAAAAGAAACGAACCGGCATATGTAATAGAGATTGCTAAAAAAATCGCCGAGATCAAGGATTTGCCTCTAGAAAAAGTAGAAGAGATTACTACCAAAAACGTTGAAACACTTTTCAATATTTAGCTTTTATGATATTCTGACTTTCTTCCTCCTTCGCTCATGGCTATGGACGGACAAGTGCGAATCCCAGAATGTTTGTTGTTTAGTAAATTAGTGATTGACTTTCTATAAATACAATGTTACCCTTGATGTAAGGTAACATTATTATTTCTTGTCATTCCAAACTTGATTTGGAATCCAGGCGATATAGATCCTGAATCAACTGATTATATTTTAATAGGAATAGTTCAGGATGACAGTAAAGAAATTTATAATAATAGTCAAATATGAAAGAAAAGTTTATTACAACGAATGAGCTGGCGAACGACGCCTCTAAAATCCTTCGAGAGTTAAAAAAAGGAGAAGGCGTTGTTGTCTTACGCTACTCTGACCCAGTCGGCGTCCTTGTTTCCTATGAAGATTATAAGAAACTGGAAAACTTGGAAAATGAGTTCGTCCAAGAATGCAAAAAATGCGGAAAATGTGCAAGAAGCAGC
>JAMCYV010000003.1:0-1403 GCA_023473595.1 Patescibacteria group bacterium
AGTTTAAATTTATCCACCGAAAATACCGTAGAAACCCCCTTTATATAGCTAAAATGTTAACCAAGACTGTTCCAGATTGTTGACATTACTGTTCCTGTCTACTTGACAAAACCCTTATTCTTTGATATGATAGAGTGTCCCACGGGAACGTGGTATAAGGGTATAAATAAGTGAGCCACCCCTAGGGTGGCAGGCCGTAGGCCGAAAGGAGGTCAAATGAAGAAACAAAAAGACTTCCGGAGGGACTTTAAAAAAGCGATCACTCATGAAAGGAAGCATTTGAGAGAAATGGGTGAAGCTTATGATAAGATTGTGCTTAATGACGGCCTATACCTTTCTAAAATTTTTTACCGAGATATAGCTAAAAAGTACAAAAACGCAAAAGATCAGAGGGAATTTCTCCAAGAAAAAATTGAGGAAGAGATATTCGAAGAAATAACCTAGTTATCGCTCTTATTCTAAACTTGAGAGCAGACTCTATTTTAAGTTATAATTAGGGAGAATTTTGAATCTGATCAATTTTAGGGCCTGTAGCTCTCCGACGATTCAGATTATTGAATGTCGGAGTTCCGACCGCAAGCGTCGGAACAGCGGTTCTAGCATTGTTTAGGCTGGTTAATAAATTGAAGGAACAAATATTTTGTCAGTTTGGGCCTGTAGCTCAGCGGTTAGAGCAGCGGACTCATAATCCGTTGGTCGGTGGTTCAAATCCACCCGGGCCCACCATTGTGAATTTTCAGACCCTTCCATAATGATTTGGAAGGGTTTTTGAACCTGAAAAGTCAGCTTTTTGTCCTTTAAGACGAAGTTCAAACCTATCGCTTGTGCTATCTCTCTTTTCTCTTGTTTTGAACCATTTTTAAACCAATAACAAGCGTAATATGAGAATATGAAAGCTTTTTCTGTTAGTTCTAACCATTCTTTAGCACGATTTTCTGTGCCGTCCAGTTTTAGCTTAAAGTTGTTGAGTTCAGCAACAATCTCTTTCTTCTGTTTAAGATATTCCTCATCATCAATTAGTTCTCTATATCGCATCCTCGTTAGGCTATCGAGTTCAGATTGCTTGGTGTTATATGTTTTCTGAAGATTTTTATAGACACTCGTCCGTTCGTCTATCTCTTTATCGTTAAGTTCGCCGAGATACTTTAGGGCCCAATCTTTAAATTTCTCCGAGATTGTTAGTTTTGAGAGGATTTCGTCAATTTGACCCTCTAAGTCAACTAACGTGATCGGTTTTTCATCACATTTTACACCGGGCTTTCGTTTTGAGCATCGATAATATGTATAATCAGCCACCCTGTCCGTTTTAGGATAATACTTAACTTTTTCCTCAGCAGTTACTTGGCAACCACAACCCCCGCACTTAACCAGCCCCGTATAAGCGAACTCGTGAGATTGTGGTT
>JAMCYV010000003.1:1413-8847 GCA_023473595.1 Patescibacteria group bacterium
GACTTACCCATAATTATTTGAACCTTATCAAATTCTGCTTTCGTGATCATTGGTGGATATTTCCCGACATATTCCTCGCCACACTGGGAAAACACCCCGTAATAGAAGGTATTTGTAAGCAACTTGTATACAGAGCTTTGGGCCAGTCGCTTGTCGCCAAACTTTTTTCTTCTTGGAGTTAAAAAGCCCCACTCATCATTAGCAATACGACAGATCTCGGGAGCGGAATGAGTTCCGGTTAGCGCTAAATCCCAAACCTTTCTTATTAAATGAAATCTGTCTGGGTCTTTAATGATAGTTTTGTTTTCACGGTCGTTGAGATAACCAAGCGGAGGTATATAATTTGGATAACCTCCCTTTGCTCTCTCGCGATTACCTCGCTTAACGGCACTGCTCAAGTCTAATATAAATTGATTTGCCATCCCGAGTTCGACACTCATCATCAAAACGTTGTCCCCAGTCTTATATTCTCTCTCAGGGGTTAATATGTGCCTCAAGAGACCAGTTTGATGCATCCATTGGATAGTTCCGCCATCAACCGGATTTCTTGCGAGGCGGTCGATTTTCCAGCACAATATTCCATCTGCCTCGCCTCTATTGATTTGTTCTACCATTTGGTTAAAAAGCGGTCGGCCCGGTGCTTTGGCGGATTGGGATTCGGTTAGAACGCCAGCGATTTTCAGCCCATTCTTATTAGCTATTTCTTTGAGCTCGCTAATTTGTGCCGGTATCGAAAGGACTTGGCGATCTTCGCTTTCTGATGACTTTCTGCAATAAATGATGTATCTCATATTTCTCCTTCTCAAAAGCCCCCGCTGGTCAAGTGGTTGCACACAAGATACCAACGGGGGCGTTAGAAGTGTGCAACCACTATTTATTAATACTATTTTAGCTCAATAAAGGTGCTTTTTCAACTTGGAGCAGTGTGTCTATTATATGTGTGCCCTTATATGTGTCACTTACATAGTGATACTACACACCACAACTACTTGGCCATTTTGGGTGGAATTTGCTTAGATTTCCACCACTATTTGTGCTTAATTTGTCAAAATTACCTGATCACTATCTTTAACAAGCCCCCGCCTTCTCTTTCTTCTTTTCTTCCTTTCAACCTGAGCGGTTTATAAAAAGTTGTCATTTTTTAGCCTTTCCCCAGCCTGCTTAAAAGCTTTATAGCCATCCCCTTCAGGTGTCTTTGCTGTCTTTAACTGTTCTTTATTATCTTTAGGTTGCGTTTCTTGGCTCTCTGTAGCGAGAAAGGGCCTATCCATACTTAATCTTTCAGCAAGCTCTACCTTGTTGAACGCTAAGGGTTCAGTTTTCTTCTTTCTTAAGTTCTTACTTAACAAGTCAGCAAGCCGGTCTTCGTTAAAACTTATAGAAGATATAAGCTTTTCGTGCTCAAGCCACATTTCTTTTCTTGGTTTATCCCGGCCAATAACGCCCCTTGTCTCAAGGCCCCCTAAGAGAGCTCCTATTTGAGATTCTTGTATCCCAATAGTAGTGAAGTCTCTTGGAATTATTATTGCCCTTTCTTTATTGCATCCGCTTGATAGTCTAAAAATAAAGATAACTACCCTCAACTCATTTTTAGAAAGAGGGGAACAGCAGAGAGCCATTAAGAGATCATTTGGTGTTCGGGTGAAGTTTTTCATTTTCTCTCATTTCATTCAGGGGAATTGGTCTATGAATAATCTTAATAACATTAAGCAAGTTAAGCCCGGATTCATTAGCATCCACTTCGCTAATCGTTTCACCAAAAACCTCCTTGTGGATCTGTTGATATGCATTTATGGCTTGCTTGCTTAATTTCATAAACACCCTTACTCGGAGGAGTAAATCCTCGCCTTTAGTTCTTTTTGTGTATTGAAAAAATCTTTAGGGCTAACTTTGATTTGGTTGCTCCAATAATTCCGAACATTATTTTCAAGAGCATCCGATCGATTAAAAATAAAACCAACTTTGTTTCGGTTGGTTCTGTCCAACTGATTTATTGGGAAACCTAAACAAATTAAGGTTATGGCGAGTGAAAAATCGTTTGTTTCGAATGTGTTATCGGATTTGTTCATTTCATTTTCCAAAATTTAAAATTGACTCTATAACCATTAGAGCCAATTCAGTAAATGTTTAGAATCGCTTTGTCCGTGCCCGCTATTTGTCCCGAGTTCTTTCCTTCATCCTAAAAAATATCTTACTAAGGGTGTCCTCAGTTAAGTATTGGGGATATTTCTTTAAAATCTCCCGATAGGTCACTCCTTGCTTATGCATATTATAAATATCAGTGTAATCATCCAGCCATCTGAATGTTTTTTGGTTAGCTTGCGAGGGAAGCATTACCTGAAGCCCAGCTATATATTTCCAATGTTCTTTAATCTCCCTAATCCCAACACCTTCATCTATAGTTAACTCGATTTTATTATTCGAGTTATCCAACTTTGCAACAATCCCAGTGGGGTAGTTCATATTCCCAGTTAAAATGTATTGTTTTATGGTTATTAAATATCTATCACTGATGTCAAATTCTTTACAAATGTTTTTGGCATATTTTTCAAGCTGTTTTGTCAGCTCCTCGTTCTTTTCAAATGATGCCGTGTCATATAGTTTGGGCAGAAGTTTTCCAGTGAGTAAGTGGCCATATAATAAGCTAAGGGTCTTCTCGCTTTCTCCAAGAAAATTTAGTGAAGGCCTGAAAACGTATTTATCTAACTTAATATTTTGTTTTATTTTCTCAACTCTTTCCTGAAACTTTTTATTCGATGTTAAAAGTTTTATCTCTTGAAAAGATCTATTTTCTCCGCCGATGGCAATAAAATGTATCAAGGCAAAATTCGGATTATTTCTAAGGACAATGGGATAGAGAAATGACTTTTTATCTTTCTTCCATAGTTTGCCAATTTCCCCCTCGGCTGGTATTTTTACAATGTTAAAAGGTTTTGATTTCATACTTATCTCATTTGTGTAAACTCAAAATAAGCTAAAGAGGGCTCAATATCAATAGGGAGTCGTTTATTTAAAAGGTGAGAACAATTCTTTCAGGCTGATTTTGAGCGCCTTACTTATCTTATAGATATTTGCGATCACTGGATTCCTTTTGCCTTGTTCTATAAATCCAATATATGTCCGATGAACATCAACTAAGTCGGCTAACTGTTCTTGCGTGAGCCCTTTTTCTTTGCGAACTTCTGCCATTCTTTTACCAAATTGTTTTAGGAATTCTTGATCTCTCATTGCTTACAGTATGTAGAGTTATAGGGGGCATCTCCACAGACGGCTTGTCGCATAAGAGTCTTTTGTTATATAGTGTAAACAAGCGGAAGGATTTCAAAATGGACGCTTTTATTAACAAGCTTTTGGGAATCATCAAAAAGAATATTTGGACAAAAATAGTCGCTGTTATCTTAGCTATAATATTTTTTCCATTAGCTTTCACGGCCATACTTTCTTATTTGTTGATAAAAAAGACAAAAATGAGGAATTGGCTAAAATACACCTTGGCCGGATTCCTGCTTTTCTTTGGCGCTACCTTTACTTTTGCTATGTTTTCGCCTGCTCCCCCTGTCACACCCAGCGACACCACTCCGACAAAATCTGAAACCTCGAAAACAAGTGAGAAAAAAGAGGATTTAGTTTTAGTGAAAAGAGTTGTTGACGGCGACACGATAGAATTAGAAAGTGGGCAAAAGGTTAGGTATATAGGCATTGATACACCCGAAACGGTAAGCCCGGAAAAGCCAGTTCAATGTTTTGGGAAAGAGGCGAGCGATAAAAACAAATCATTAGTTGAGGGCAAAAAGATACGACTTGAAAAAGACGTTTCGGAAACCGATAAATATAGCCGTCTTTTACGCTATATCTATTTGGAAGACGGCACGTTTATAAATTTACTTTTGGTAAAAGAAGGGTTCGCTCGATCTTCCACTTATCCACCCGATGTTAAGCATCAAGAGGAATTTAAGAAGGCCGAAGAAGAAGCGAGAACCTCAGGGAAAGGGTTGTGGGCCTCAAGCACCTGTAATGGCACAACAGAAGCCGTTCAGAAGCCCGCAGTGGTGGTTCCAGCTCCAGTTGTGACCGGTGGCAATACCTCTCAATCAAACTGCACAATTAAGGGTAATATCAGTTCCTCAGGAGAAAAAATATATCACGTTCCCGGAGGCGCTTATTATGACAAAACAATTATCGATACTTCAGCGGGAGAAAGATGGTTTTGCACTGAAGCGGAGGCGGTCTCTGCCGGATGGAGAAAATCACAAAGATGAACGAAGGCGTTTTATTTGATTTGGCATTTACTTTAATGCTGAACGGTCTAATCGCCCTCCTCTTTGGCATTTTTAGCCATAAATTGTATACAACTTCAAAAAACTCTAAGGCTGTTATTGCTCGGAAGATAGGTTTTTATATAACTGCCTTTATATCCCTTTTTTATTTTCTATCTTTGCCAGTCTTTGTTTTTAGAGCACTGGGCTTACCGGAGAATTTAAATCAGATAACAGCCATATTGATACTTTTGCCAGTCGAAATAATTATATTTAGAAAAATTTTATCGAGATGGCGAAATGAAAAAAACGATACCAAAAAAGAATAAGAAACAACTCGATTTTAAGGAAATTATCAGAAGCTCAAAGTTTTTTCTTGAGATTGGTTTAGTAATTGTTGTATTAATAGTAATTCCTGTCTGGGCATTTCTTAATACCGGCGAAGAGGCTCCTTCGGAGCCATCAAAACCCAAAAGCGAAGAGCAAGTCATTAGTGAACTTGAGGCACAAAAAAATGCGATATGGCAAAAGCTCACACCCGAACAACAGGAAGTTTTAGCTTACGTCCCATATTCAAAAGAGGCTTACGATTTAATGATGAAAGACTACAGCCCTCAACTCGGGGATGATGAAACTGGTGGGCCGGGGACTTATGAAGACGTTGTAAAAGAATATAGGATTAGTTATTTAAGAGCAGTGAGTAAAATCGATCCTTCCAAAATTAGAATTGTTTCCATAAAAAAGGCTTTAAGTGTCAATCGCTTCATTACAACCTCGAACGAAACAATAACTCTTGCGGGAGTAGATGTTATAAAAGCGGATGCTACAAATCTATCCGACTTTCTAATAGTAGGGCACGAGGTTGTGCTCGAAACTACCGGGGATTCTTCGACCGGTTATTTATTTTACAAAAACGGCACTTTATTAAACCTTGAATTAGTAAAAGATAAAGTTGCTGTCGCTAACAGCACCCTTGAGTCAAAATATACAGAACTTTTTAATGATCCTTACAACAAAAATTTAGGCAATTAGCCCCCTAAAGTCTGGAATGTAAATCGGATCTAAGTTATTCTTAAAGTAGGTTCGGACATCTTCCACGATGGCCCACCAAATTCCTCCTTATTTTACTAGTATGAAACTAAAAAACGACTTAATTTTTAAAATGATCGGGATTTTTCTTTTTATTTACCTTGTCGTTATGTTGGGGCGAACGACTTACTTAAATTACAATAGCTCGAAACAGGTTAAAAATTTAAAGAGCGAGATTGAGGCTTTGAAGGAGCAGAATAAAAAGCTAGCAGATGAACTGGAATATTTAAAATCGCCGGCTTATATCGAGAAAGTAGCCAGGCAAAGGCTGGGGCTTAAAAAACCGGGTGAGGAAGTGATGGTGGTGGTGCCGGACGAGTCAGGAGAGAGAGTGGAAAATAAACCAGAAAAGCCGAATTACCTTAAATGGTGGGACTATATTTTAGGTAGAAGTTAAAAGAAAAGACGGACCTTGCGGTCTGTCTTTCTCTGCTGTGCTTATTTTTTGGTTAGGTTTTTCGTTCGACGCATCACTAACCGCTCGAGGAGCTCGAAACACTCCTTTCTCGGTCTTAAGATCGGAGTACGGGCAGTGATCAGATAAGCATACTTTCTCTTGAAAGGCGTAGTAGGTTCGAGGTAGACTTTGGCGATATCAGTCGCTCTTCTTCCTCTGTATTCGTAATCTCTAGGAGAAAGCCGCTTATCTATCTCGAGTTCGTAAGTAATAACCAGGTCAATCGGCGTAAATGGAGAGATGTCATCCCCAATCTTCTCTGGATATTCAGTGAAATCAATAAAGATACCATTGTACCTCCAATGAAAGAGAAGACTGGCTTTATTAGCATTGACCCTGGCCAAACCGCTATGCCCCATACGCTTCGTTAGCTTTCGGCCGGCTTTAGAATAAACATTGATGAAGACAAGAGATTCATAAAGCCCAAGGTCTTCATTCTCCACAGCCATTTTCATATCTTTTACTGTCAGATCTAAGAAATCCACCAGTAATCCTCCTTTCGCACAGCAGAGAACTAGCTAGAAACCTCGTAGAGATTTCCAATTAGCTCTCTGCCATCAAACTGTCAAATTACAAGTAAAGCCGATTATATGTTTTTTTCAGCCAAAAAGTCAATGCTTAAGCGATTCTTTCTCTTGAAAAAAGCTTAAAAAGTAGGTATAATGAAATCTTAGTAATGCGGGGTAGAGCAGTGGCAGCTCGTCAGGCTCATAACCTGGAGGTCGTGGGTTCGAATCCCACCCCCGCTACCAAGAAAGGCTCTTCTTTATGGAGAGTCTTTCTTGGTAGTTATTTACTAAATTTTCTTTAATTCTTTCAGCTATTTTGGCATTTTTTCTAAATCAAAAAGCTATGGCTTCCTGTAATTTTCCTAAAGGAGGGAAAGACCCTTAATTTTCTCACTATTAGGAGGAAACATGGAAGGAATGCAACTTGGCCTTTTCGGTGGGAAAGGTCAATATGTACGGTCATATTTTAGAAAAGGCGGCAGAAGAGGACCAAAAACTCGTACGGACCTTGTGTCAAATATGCGGCTTTTTACCGATGCTGATATAAAACCGTCCTTAGAAAAAATGCCGCTTTTTGGCTGGTCTCTCGTAAGGCAGCAGGAATCACTCGGCCGCTGTGTTTATATGATATGCCCGAACAATATCTTGTATAAGAAGCTCGAGTTTTTGTCTGCTTACGATGCCTTGAGGATCCAGGAATTTGCCGAGGCCTTCGGAGCGAAAGTTCTCTTAGAACAACCGGAGGGACTTGCGGTCGAGAAGGAAACTCAAACAAAGCCTCCCTTTGCCGATTATGAGTTGAGGGAGCAGAAGATCGGCTACCGGTTTTGGAACGTCCTTGTAATCGACCTTAGGGGGAAATCTCACGCTAGTTTCGGACCGATAGGAGAGTGCGGTCTTATAGTTATTAGGAACTTTTTCAATGAGTTGAGTACTCTTCGAACCGAAAACTCTGAAATCACCAATGTAGGGGCGGGATGACCGCCCCTTCATTAGTTACAAGTCTAAACCACCAGCGCTAGCTGGTGTGTACGTTTAATAGCGAAGCTAGTCTAAAATAAAATCACCCCCAAATCGGTGCGAAAGGAGGTGATTTTTTAATTATGTCTCAAAAAAGAACTAT
>JAMCYV010000032.1 GCA_023473595.1 Patescibacteria group bacterium
TTTAACAACGCCTTTGCAGATGATTAACGCTTTTGCTGCAATCGCCAACGGAGGAGTTATAATGCGGCCGCAAATTATAGAAAAAATTATTGATAAGGATGGCAAGGAAGAAGAGAAACAACCCGAAGAGATTAGGAGAGTTATTTCGGATAAGGCGGCGGCTGCCATGACAGCGATGCTTGTTAGCGTGGTTGAAAAAGGACATGGCACTCAAGCCAAAGTCAAAGGCTATAAGGTTGCCGGAAAGACTGGGACAGCCCAAGTCCCTTTAAAAAACGGTCTTGGATATGATCCTTCAAGAAATATAGGTTCATTTATAGGCTTTGCACCGGCAATGTCGCCGGAATTTGTAGTTATGGCGAAAATTGATTCACCTAAAGGTGTTTCTTGGGCAGAAAGCACAGCCGCCCCAATTGTCGGCCAAGTTTTGGATTATTTGCTTAAATATTATCAGGTTCCACCAACAGAGTTAAGCGAATTAAACCAATAGTAAAAAAGTTAAAATTATACTAAAATATACGAAATATGATATTTGACGAGAAAACTCTGATTGTTGAAATAACAAAGATTTTGATCTTTGCCTTTGGGGCTTTTGCGCTTTCTATGGCTTTGACGCCTATCTATACTCATTTTGCTTATAAAAATGAATGGTGGCGCAAAGTCAGAACTAAAGCGGTTGATGGAAAAGCGGCTCCAATCTTTTTGAAATTGCATGCTGAAAAACATAAGAGACATATTCCTACTATGGCTGGGATGGTAATCCTTTTTTCAGTCAGCATTATTACTCTTATTTTTAATTTAGATAGAGCTCAAACGTATCTGCCACTATTTTCGTTTATTTTTGCTGGACTTTTAGGACTTGCAGATGATTATTTTCATGTAAAAGGGATTGCTGATAAGACAGGAGGCCTAAGTGCTAGAGCCCAGGCTTTCTGGCTGACAATTATTCCTCTTCTTGGGGCTTATTGGTTTTATTTTAAACTAGATTGGAGTATTATCCATGTTCCGGCCGTAGGTAACTTTAATATTGGTTGGCTTTATATACCCCTCTTCATTATTGTTATATTTGCGACTTCCAAGTCAGTAGGGCTTACAGACGGGCTAGATGGGCTTGCTGGAGGGCTTTTATCTCTGGCTTACGGTTCTTATGGGTTTATATCGCTTGTTCAAGGAAAATATGGACTTGCGGCTTTCTGTGCCACGGTAGTAGGGACGATGCTGGCTTATACTTGGTTTAATATTTATCCAGCTAGGTTCTTTATGGGGAATAGCGGCTCAATTTCTTTAGGAGCGACATTAGGAGTTATTGCAATGCTTACAAATTCTGTTTTTATTCTGCCTATTATCGGGTTTGTTTTCTTTGTCGAATCTGGTTCTTCAGCTATTCAGCTTTTATCTAAGAAAATAAGGGGGAAGAAGATATTTTTATCCGCTCCGATTCATCACCACTTTGAAGCTATCGGCTGGCCGGAGACAAAAGTTACAATGAGATTCTGGATTATAGGGGGGGTAATGTCGGTTCTTGGAATAATTATCGGACTTTTAGGAAGAGGTCAATAATGGCAACAATTTCAAGAGGCAGGAGGCTAAGACCAGATTATACACTTGTTATCCTTGTTCTTCTTTTATCAATTGTTGGTATTATTATGGTCTATTCTGCTTCAGTAGTCTCCAGTTATAAAGTAACAGGGGATCCTAACTTTTATTTTACGAGGCAGCTTATAAACATTATTATTGGTATTTTTTGTCTTTTCTTTGTGTCTAGAATTCCTTATGTTTTTTGGAAAAAAGTTGCTTTCTTTGTCCTTCTTTTAGGCCTTATTCTCTCCACTTTAGTTTTTATTCCTGGATTTGGGATGAGGCATGGCGGAGCGAGCAGATGGCTGGAATTAGGATTTATTCAACTTCAGCCATCGGAAGTCTTAAAGCTAGGTGTAATTCTTTACTTGAGTGCTTTCTTTGAAAGAGTAGGAGAAGGAGTGAAGACATACAAAGCTTTTCTTCCATTTGTTATCGTACTTGGCTTAGTGGGAACACTTATTATGCTTCAACCGGATATGGGGACTTTTATGGTGATTGCTATTTTTTCTTCAATAATGTATTTTGTTGCCGGGGGAGGGTTAACCTACATAGGTTCTTTGCTTGTTGCAGGAATAGCTGGAATATGGACACTTATTAAAATTGAACCCTATAGGATGCAAAGATTCCTAGTTTTTTTAAATCCGAATGCTGATACTAGTGGTGCCGGCTACCAGATAAACCAAGCTCTTATTGCTATTGGTACTGGCGGACTCTTTGGCTTGGGATTCAACCAATCGAGGCAAAAATATAATTATCTTCCTGAAGCGCAGACTGATTCAATTATTGCTATAATAGGGGAGGAATTGGGATTTGTAGGAATAGCAGTCTTAATATTTATTTTTCTTTTGCTTACAGTAAGGGGATTAAGGATCGCAAAAAAGTCTCCTGATGTTTTTTCGAGAATGTTTGCAATCGGTCTTATATCCTGGGTTGCAGTTCAATCTCTCTTAAATATAGCTGCTATGATCTCCTTGGTTCCGCTTACAGGCGTCCCATTGCCGTTTATTAGTTTTGGAGGGACATCTGTTGTTGTTCTTTTGGTTGCTTTCGGCATTTTGATTAATATATCCAGGTTTGTGGAAGGAGGAAAGTCAAATGAGAGTCATCTTAGGAGGGGGTGGAACTGGCGGTCATATCTCACCAGTTTTAGCCGTAATTGAATCTCTAGAAGGAAAAGTTAAAGATTTAGACCTCGTCTATATTGGTTCAAAGCAGGGGATGGAAAGCATGATAATTCCAAAGACAGGCATTCCTTTTTATAGTATAAGCGCCGGCAAGTTCAGACGCTACTCCGGCGGGTTTTGGGATCTCTTAAATCCAGTCACTATTTTTAAAAACTTAGTGGATTTTGGCAGAGTTATCAAGGGATTTTTTGAATCTCTAAAATTGATAAAAAAAATAAAGCCAGATGCCATCTTTTTAAAAGGAGGCTTTGTCAGTGTTCCTCTTGGACTGGCCGCCAAAGTTCTAAATTATCCCTTTATTTTGCATGAATCAGATAGTGCACCAGGTCTTGCAAACAGAATTTTAGCAAAGTTTGCTAGAAAAATATGTGTTTCTTTTAAGGATGATTATTTTCAACAAAATTATCCCAACAAAGTAGTATATACCGGCAATCCCGTTCGTAAGGAGCTTGTAGAGGGGGATAGAGAAAGAGGCTACAAAGAATTTAATTTAAAAGACAATTTGCTTATTATTCTTGTCATTGGGGGAAGTCAAGGATCGTTGAAAATAAACCGACTAATTGAAGAGATATTAGAAGATATTCTTTACAAATATCAATTAATTCATATTACCGGGGAGAGAGATTATGATTGGATTGATTTTCGAGCTAAGAGACTTCCTGAAGAGTTGAGGGGCAATTATCGCTACTACAACTTCATTTCTAAAGAACTTAAAGACGCCTACAAAATTTCTGATTTAATTATCTCAAGGGCTGGCAATAATGTTCTTACCGAGATCGCTGCGAACGGCAAGCCAAGTCTTCTTATTCCACTTCTTAGTTCTACAAGCGGCCATCAGCAAAAAAATGCTCTTCTTTTTTCTAGAAACGGAGCCGCTTATATATTAGATGAGTCGATTGTGACAGCTTCCGAACTTCTAAGACAGATTAATTTTGTTTTAGAAAGTAAGGAAGAAAGAGAAATAATGTCAAAAAAAGCATCTGAATTTTTTGTCGCAGGGGCTTCAGAGGCTATAACTAGCGAAATATTAAGATTAAAGAAAAAGGCTTTTAAAAATGAGGGGCAGAAAGCTAAGGCAGATTAGAAAAGGATTTTTAAAGAGAAGAAATCCCCAGATTTATTCACGGACGACTGCAATAGCGAGTGGAAGAAATCCTTTAAAAATTTTCAAATATGTTGGATTTTTTCTCTTGACTGTTTTAGTTTACATAGTTATTTTCTCCCCTGCTTTTAAGGTCAAAAAGGTCATTATCTCGGGCCTAGAAATGGCTAACAGCCAGAAGCTTGAAAAAAAATTTCTGGGAAAAAATCTAATATTTTTAAGAACTCAAGCTGTTTCAGAAAATATTGAAGGGGATCAGAAAGTAAAAGAATTGAAAGTTGAAAAAAATTACTTTTCTGGAACCTTAAGAATTATGGTTATTTTAAGAGAACCATTTGTGATTTTAACAGAAAAAGGGAAACGCTATTTAGTTGATACCGATGGTATCCTTTTTAAGGAAATAGGGGAGACGGAAGAGAAGAGCCTTAATTTAATAAAAATAAATAATAATTTAATAAGCTTCTCGCATAACCTGGGTGATGAACTCATTGAACAAAAAAAATTATTTTTCTTAAAAGATTTAATTAATAATTTTCCAACTAAAACTGCCGAGACTATTTCTGCTATAAGTTTCGATAATTCCAATGATGAAATCACTGTTTTAGCTAATTCTAACTACAAGATTTTCTTTGACTTAAAAAGGAGCATTGATAGCCAAATTGAGAGTGTAGTCATGATTAAAGATGAAACAGAAAAAAGTAAAAGAAAGCTTGAATATATTGATTTAAGAATTGAAACTCGTATTTTTTATAAATAACTTGACCGGTTGGTTAAGGGTATCTAATGTCGTACAAGATACATTGTGCGACATAATGTTTTGATTGGTTTTGTTATTCCTTTTTCTTTAACTTTTAAAAGTAGTAAGTATCGGATCTTGAACTTTTTAAAATTAAAAGAAAGGCGAGGGGAATAGAGCTTCTCTTTCCAACGTCTTTCTAATTAATAAAATATTTGGCCTGATTAAATAAAATAATAAAAAGACTAGAGTGTTTATTCCCTAGCCTTCCCTTTTAAAATTTTAAAAAATAATTATCTTTTATTTAAATCTTCAAAAACTATCGTCTCTCCCTGCTTGATCTCTTGGGGATTATTTTCTTGAATAATTACCTTTTCATTTGGATGGATTTTAGTAACTTCTTTAAAGTTTTCAGGGGTAATTATTTTCTCTTGTTTTTCTATTTTATGGGTAATTTCTTCCTTTTCATTTATTAAAGGTTTTTCCGTTTTTTTTTCAGATTCTAGTTCTTTTGGCGGAGTATATAGAACCTCTTTATCCTCCTTGTCCAAAGCATTATTAATTATTTTTTTAACAGTTTCATTATTTACTGGCTTAGGAATTCCTTCTTTGGGAGTCTCAGGTTTTTCTTCGATATTATTAATTTTTTTTATATTCTGATCCGTCCCCTTAGGCGATGCTTTCTTTAGAGCGTCTTTTAAAACATCAAAATTTACCTTTTGGTGTTTTTTCTTCTTATCTCTTCTTTGGTTATCCCCTTTTTCAAACTTTTTAACTATCGGAGGTTCAAAAGATGAAGATTTTGGTTTTTCTTTAAAATTGTTATTTTTAACTACTGGAGCTTCAAAGTGAGAATTACTTTCTTTTTTTACGATTGGAGAAGTAAATTTTTTTTCTGAAATTTCCTCATCCCCTGTATCCAGACCATGCCACTTAGCTATATCATCTTCTACTTCTTTCCTAGTTTTACTATATCTTTCACGGCTTAAATTTATAATCTTCTCAGTATTTCCCATGTCTTCAGAGGTAATATCTAGGGTTCTTGCAGAAAACGGATTGCTTGTTTTACCATCAATCGTCATCTTCAAGTAAATCTGTTGCCTATCAAGATTTATAATATCATTCACCTCAAAAGGCGGATTTAATTCTTTCTCCAGCATTCCCGCATCTTGTGCTCCCACCCTAAAGGTTATCATTGTTCCAACATTTCCAAAAACTGCATCTCTAACTGTTTCATCCATTTGGGCAATGTATTGGTTTGCTACAACAAGGCTTAAACGATATTTTCTAGCTTCGGAAAGAATAGTAGCAAAAGACTCGGTTGCAAAATGCTGAAACTCATCAACATAAAGAGTAAAATCAACTCGATCTTCAAGCGGGATATTAGCTCTACTCATAGCAGCCAGTTGAATTTTGGTAATGATCATCCCGCCTAAAAGAGCGCTATTAGTCTCCCCTACTTTTCCAGTCGAGAGATTTATAAGAAGAATCTTTTTTTCATCCATTATCTTTCGGATGTCAATTGTGCTCTTTGGCTGGCCAATAATATTTCGAATAAGAGAGCTTGCCACAAATTGTCCAACCTTATTAAGTATTGGGGCAACGGCTTCAGTGGCAAATTTTTCATTAAATGAGGCAAATTCTGTTGTCCAGAATTTTTTTACAACTGGGTCTTTAATCTGTTCGACTACCTTTTTTCTAAAATTTTTGTCCGTTAACATTCTAACGATTCCGAGAGTGGTTGAATTTGGATAATCTAGAAGAGCAAGGATAGTATAATTTAAAATATATTCCAAACGAGGTCCCCATGAATGGCCGAAAAGCTTTTGTAAAATTCCGACAAATCCATTAGCAATAAAATGTTTCAAATTATCATCATTTACTTCCAGGGGGTTAAATCCTACTGGATATTCTTGGTCAGCAGGGTCTAAAAGGATGACATCATTTACTCTAGAATCAGGAATTTTCTTCAAAGTATCGACAATAAGATCGCCGTTAGGGTCTATTATGGCAAGTCCTCTGCCCTTATTTATATCTTCCTCAATAAATTTCTCGAGGAGCTTGCTCTTCCCCATTCCGCTCTTACCAATTAAGTATGAATGTCGTCTTTTGTCATCCGTCTTAATCCCGAACAATATTCTTTGGTGCCTGAAATTAGTTTCAGCAAAGAGTGTTAAGTCATTTACATCGGTATTTAAGGGGTTTGGGAGCTCGGTCGGAGGCTCCCCTGTCTTAGAAGAAGTCCAGTTAATATTCGGGGTCTCAACAGAAGTATGAGGCAAGTGAAAGATACTGGCTAATTCTTCAATATTGAAAATAAATCCTTTGTCATAGAAAGCTCTATTCCGATAATCATCTAGAAAAGCTTTTCTGTTTTTAATTCTTGTAGCAACAAAGCTATTTAAATTAATTGTACTAAATTGTTTGAAAGCGCCGATAGCTGCATTTAAGCGAAGATCTGCTTTGCTTTTTTCCTTAGCAAGGCTAATAAGTCTAAGCTTTACCTGAAAACCAAGTTTGGATATTTTCTCTTGAATTCCGGCTATTTCTAACTCTTGATTTTGCGATAATTTAGGCGGCTCTTTGCCCCCACTTTCTACAGAGAGAGCGTGTTTCATAAGTTCGTGCAGAAGCTTAACGGGGGCATTTAAAATCGCTTTAAATAAGTTGTCGCTTGTAAAAGTAAATTGGCCGGTTTTTTTGCTTTGGATATAGGCTGCACCTCTAGCCTGCCATGTATCCGGAACTGGTCTGGCCAAAATTTGAATCCAGACTTTTTCTTTTTCATTATCGAGTTTAGCAAGAGCGCTAGTAATACCCGCTAAAGGATCGACTTTAAAGCTTTGAAAAGTCTTGATTGGTACAATCTGGCTTCTTTTTAGGGTAAGTTCAGCACATGCATAGGCATCATCTTGCCCATCATTATCGATGTCGATATTCGTATAATCTTTGGTTTCTGAAATTTCAGCTGAGGGGTATTGGGCATAAATCTGGCTTTCGACAAAGTCTCTTAAGTGAGTCGGGACGCCGGTGTAAAAATGAATAGCGTCATTTGTAGCAACCATTTCAAAACTTAGATACTCTTGGAGGGAACCTTCTTTGACTCTGGAAGTTTTTGGTTTCAGAATCCCATGAAGCGAGGCAAACATCATTTCTGCAGCTGTCGAATCTTTATCATTGCTCCTAGGAATTTTAATATTCAGAAGGACATGGTCTTGCTTTTCAGCCCAATGAGCTTTCCTGTAGTTTTGCCAAGCGGCAAAACCTAAAATACCAGCGATAAGCCACCAGAACCACAAAATCATCTGAACAACACTCTGCATTATAAATGAAAAAATATCCATATCTACCCTACAGTATAAACCGCCTTCCCTACTCTTTTAAACCTTTGGAGGTTTAAGATAATCGTCGTGTCTTTGACAATCCTTTTATCCTTTACCTTCTTAATAATTTCTTTTTTATGAAGCGGTTTTCCTTCTTCTATTAAAATTTCTCTAATTACCTCTTCTACAGTTCCCTTTTTATAGCCCCAATCTTTTAGAGCATAAATTCCCCTACCAACTAAGATGAATTCTTTATTTTTTATAAGTTCATTATGGACAGACTGATGAGTAACTTTCTTCTTCGGTGCATAGTTGTTATTAAGATGGAGGGTAATTTCTGAATAATGAAGCGGCTTTTTGCTTTCATTTAGAATAATTAGGATTTTATCTTTAATACTTTTTGGATTTAAAACCCGATTGCTTGTAAGGCCGTAAAACTCCCCTATTTTTATTAATTTTTTAGAGACTTTAAATACATTTTTTAAAAATTTTTCACTAAAAGCTTTGCTTTCAAAAAGAGAAATTGCTTCATTTTCATGCAAGGGTTCATTTCTTTTTTCAAGTTCACTTACTACCCCTTCGATAATTTTAATAATTTCTTCGTAATTTATCTCTTTTTTAGTCCAAATACCTAAATGAGCTTTATTTTCGTTAAAATATTTTAATTCATTATTTAAATTTAAGAGAAAATTGACCTCGTTTTTATATCCTCTAGTGTTTTTAGCTATATTTTCAGTTTCAATGTCTAAAATTATATGGCCATTGATTTCAAAATGCTTATTTACAATCTTATTAATCTCATCAATATATTCTTTACTTTTTTTGTTATTAGAAAGCTTTTTTAGGGCATTTTTCTCTATTTGACGAACTCTCTCTCTAGTAATTCCGTATTTCTTACCAATAAAATCAAGAGTTTTTGGGGACTCGCCAAAAAGACCATATCTTTCTTTTAAAATAATCTCCTCCCTATCTTTTATAGTTCCTAATCCAAAAATCTCCTCAATAGTTTTTTGGGGGTTAAAAAGTCCCTCGGAAGGTTTTTCTTTTATGGACAAAGTTTTTACCATTTTTCTTAATTATTTTAATAAATTATAGCATAAAAATGTTTAACTGTCAATCGAAATTTATATTAACAAGCGGCCATCTCAACTCCCTTTTAATTTCATTTAATCTCTTATTATATTCCTCTTCAGTATATTGCTTATTTAAGAGGCAAAATTTTTTGTTCGTAAGTTCAACGCATCCGAAGCAGTGGTCGCAATCGTCGCAGCTATAAAGATAGGCGGAATCTGTACATCTTGCGCAATAGCTTGAAAAAAAAGTATTATAACAGCTCTCACAGTCATTTGTCTCATAGCATTCTTTGCAGTCGTAAGAATACAAAGAATCCCAGCAGCTCTGTGAAAGGCTGGAATTTGTTAAATACCCCGAGTCTTCACAATTATCGCTATTAAAAATGAAATAGCAATTACTGCATTTATAAACATAATCTCCATAATCAGAGTTTTCATTGCTGAAATAATGGCCATATAGATTAGGAAATTTTTTCTTTAAGTCATCCAAACGTTTTAATATTATATCCCTAGGGGTAGCCAAAAGCTGTTTTACTTTTCTCTCATATTCTTCCTTTTCATATTGTTTGTTTTCAATGCAGAAGCTTTTGTGCTCTATATTAGCGCAAAGAAAACAATCGTGGCAGTCATCAAGCTTATAACAAAAATAGCAGTTATAACTATTGTCACAATTATCCAAATAAAAGGAACTATAGCACTGGAAACAGTCATTGCACTCATAGCATTCTTGGCATTTAACACACCAGGCTAAGTCCATAGAATTTTCTACCTGATAACAATCATAGGTATAGAAGGAATCTACCGATTGAGAACTGTCAAAACCGTAGTAGACATTTTTACAGTGGAAAAGATAATCTCCATAATCGGAGTTTTCATTTTCGTATCCAAAACCTGACCTTAATGGCATTGACTTCTTTAATTTTTGAAATTCTTCTAAGAAAGCCATAGAAAGAATTAATCCTCACTAGGTTTGACCGGGTCAAAAGTTTCAAAATATTTAAGATAGCATTCTTTGCAGAAAACTTTTTGATCCTCTGGAGGTTTAAAAGCAATGATGATATCTTTGCCACACTTATCGCAGGTAGAACTATAAAGCTTTTGTTCACTTCTAAGCGATAATCTTCTGTTTTGCCTGCATGTAGGGCATTCCTTCGGCTCAGGAAGCCCCTTTTCATCCAAAAATGCTTTTTCTTGTTCTATAATCAAGAATTCCTCATGGCATTTTGAACAAATTCTTTTTATTGAAGCCATTTTTTCTCCAATTCTTTTTTATTTTATATTAATTAGCTTAAAAACTAAAGTACAAAGATAAGATGCTTGTAAAGCATCTTATCTAGAAGGATTATTCGGGGAAATTGGTTCCGGTACCACGGGAGTAGGCTCCGGATTCTCTTTTTTAGGAGGTGGTGTAGGAGTCGGAGAGATAACAACTGGCGGCTTTTCTACCGGAAGCGGAGTTGGCTCGCTAGGTTGTGGGTTTGGTGATACAACTGGTGCAATAACTGGTTCTATTTTTATTGGAGCAGTAACGACCGGCTCTTCATTTTTAGGAGTATAATCTTTAGGAACAGGCACAATTTCCTTATCTTTTGGTTCTGTCCCTGCAACAAAATATTCCAATTTAGCGCCGCTAGACCCAGCACTGACTATTCTGCCATCAGAGCGGACAAATTTTTCGACAATATTATCCGGTTTTTTAAATTCTTCAACGGGCATATCATTTAATGCTTTTTCCATATAATTTTTCCAGACATAACCGGCGCCAAGAGCACCAGGAAGCTCAAGCATCGGAATATTGTCGTTGTTTCCTATCCAGACACCGGTTACTAAATTTGGAGTATATCCCATAGTCCATCCATCTCTATATTCATTAGTAGTACCGGTTTTGGCTGCCGCTGGCCTTGAAAGTTTCAAGGGAGAATTGGGGCCAAAAACTTCTCTTCTGGCATCCTCATCAGAAAGAATACTTGTAATAAGAAAAGTATAAGCATTGTCGAAAACTCTTTTCCTACTTACTGCCTCTTTTGGTTTTGTTATGACTTTATTCGTTTTGTCGATAACCTTACTTACAAAAACTGGCTTTACGTAAACTCCCCCATTTGCCAGTGTTCCATAAGCAGATACCATATCAGTAAGGTGGACGTCGCATCCTCCTAAGACCAAGCTTAATCCGTATTTGTATTTACTCTGATCAAGAGTTGTAATGCCGGCTGTTTTAGCGGTATTAATAGTATCATCTACTCCTGCAAACTGCAGTGTTTTAATAGCTGGGACATTCAAGGAATTTGCCAAAGCTCTTCTTACGGTTACATTGCCATGAAATTTTCCGTCGTAATTTTTAGGGACATAGGACAAAGTGCCGTCAGGAAAAGAAACCGGCTCATCCTTAATTGTAGTGACAGTAGTCCAGCCTTTTTCTAGAGCTGTAATGTAGGCGAAAGGTTTAAAAGCAGAGCCTGGTTGTTGGAAAGTATCAGCAATGTCAACTTTCCCCCATTCTGAATTGCTCCAATCAATGCTTCCCACGTAAGCTAAAATTTCACCGGTTTTAGGGTCGGCTGAAACTAAAGCAGCGTTTGAAACATTTTTTCCTTTTAGCTTGTCCATTTCCTCTATTACTGCATTTTCGGCGACTTTTTGCTTTTTCATATCCAAGGTTGTATAAACTCTTAAACCTCCTTTTTCTACGAACTCATTCCCATATTCTTTTCTTAAATCTTCCAAGACGGCCATTACAAAGTGAGGGGCTTTAATCTCGGTTTTCTGACCCATGAGTGAAAGTTGCTTAGTAAAGGCGGCTTCAGATTCTTCTTTGGTAATCATTCCCAGTTTCTCCATTCTATCAAGGACATACTTCTGTCTTTTTTTTGCATCATCTGGATTTAAAAATGGAGAATAAGCAGTCGGTGCTGCCGGCAAACCTGAAAGCATCGCTGATTCAGCTAGATCAAGATCTTTTGCTTCTTTCCCGAAGAAGACTTTGGCTGCATCTTGAATTCCCCAAGCTCCTTCTCCATAGTAAATCTCATTCAAATACATTTTTAAAATATCGTCCTTTTTATATCTTCTTTCAATTTCTAAAGCCAAAAGGACTTCTTGGTATTTTCGAATAAGATTTCTATCCGGATTAAGAAGAGTATTTTTAACAAGCTGTTGAGTGATGCTGCTCCCGCCCTGGCTAATGCTTCTAGTCTCTATATTTTTATATATTGCTCTTAAGATCCCCTTTCTGCTAACTCCGGAATGGGAATAAAACTCCTCGTCTTCGGAGGCAATAGTAGCATCTTTTATATATTTAGGCATTGCTCCAAGCTCTAGAAGCTCTCGGTATTTTGCTCCAAAGGCTTCATAAATAATTTCACCATTTCTATCGTAGATTATTGTCCCGGTGTTTTTCCTATTTACTAATCTATTTGGGTCAGAAATATCTTTGGCAAAATAATAATAGCTAGCAGATGCAAAAATACCACTGAACGCTAAAACTGTAAAAATAATAATAAGACTTATTTCCAATGTTTTGGTGAAGCCTTTTATAACTTTAAAGGTGATTACAAGACTATTGCATTTTAGAATTGAATTTGTTTTGGTTCTTAGAGAATCTAAAGCTTTTTTTGCTGTTTTAAATTTTTTTGTAAAGTCTTTTCTGATAATAAGCTTAAAGGCGGAAACTCTTTTTTTTGATGCTTGCTTTTCTCTTTTTCTTAAATTAATTTTTATTTTTTTCTTATTTTTTAAGAGAAAAACCTTGCTGTTTTTAGCTCTTTTTGCAGTCTTTCTTATCTTGCTGTTTTTCTTATTTTTTCTTCCATAGCTATTTTTCATGTTTCAATTTTCCCTTTTTAAAAGAATTTATTTTAGATAAGAAGAGAACAAATATAAAAAATTAACTTCCAAATTAATTTGGAAGTTTAAATGAAATAGAATAAGGACTATAGAATATTAAAGATTAGAAATGCCTAAAATCTGTCATTTAACCGCATTTTTCGCAAATAATCTTATTCCTCTTCTTTTTGGCTAATCCTTTGCATTTTGGGCATTCTGCTGGCTCTTCCCAGCTGGCATAATCACATTCAGGATATTTGGAGCAGCCCCAGAAAACTCGACCTTTTTTTGTCCTTCTGGCAATAATTTCGCCACTTTTGCATTTAGGACAGGTAAATCCAGTGCTTTTGGCTAAAGGCTTAGTTGTTTTGCATTCAGGGAATCTAGAACAAGCTAAAAACTCTCCGTATCTCCCGGTTCTTATAACCATTTTTGCACCACATTTCGGGCATAATTCCTTAGTTTCTTTTACAGGTATCTCAACCTTTTCTATTTTTTCTTGTTTTTCATCAAGGTCTTTTTTGAAAGGCTCCCAAAACTCTTCCATTAGCTTCTGCCACTTTAATTTACCTTCTGCAATATCGTCTAATTCCTCTTCCATATGAGCAGTGAAATCAACATTAACAACAAATGGAAAATTCTCTGCCAAAAGGTCAGTAACTATAAATCCAATTTCCGTTGGTTGAAATTTTTTATCTAAAAGTGTCACATACCCTCTCGTTTGAATGGTTGAGATTGTCGGGGCATAGGTGGAAGGACGACCAATCCCTAATTCTTCCATTGTTTTTATAAGGGACGCTTCGTTATATCTGGGTGGGGGTTCTGTGAAATGCTGGGCTGGCGTAATAGAAATAAGCTTTAGAATATCTTTCTCTTCTAATTTTGGCAAAGTTTTTAGTTCTTCTTCTTTTTTCTCATTGCCTTCTTTATAAAGTTTAAAGTAGCCGTCGAATGTTTGGCTTCTCCCAGTTGCTCTAAAAATGAAACTTTCTCCTGTCTTTCCTTTGGCTTCAATATCGGCGGTTACTTGATTAAACAACGCTTCTTTCATCTGACAAGCCATTGTTCTTTTCCAAATAAGATCATAAAGCTTAAGCTGATCATCTGAAAGAAAGCTTTTCATTTTTTCTGGTTCTCTTTTTAGATAAGTTGGTCTTATGGCTTCGTGCGCTTCTTGGGCTGATTTTACTTTCTTATATACTCTCTTTTGATCAGGCAAATAACTTGAACTAAATTTTTGCTTAATCAAATTTCTTATATCTGAAACAGCTCTTTCAGCCAGATGGAATGAGTCCGTTCTCATGTAAGTAATAAGACCGACATTTCCTTCCGGCCCGAGCTCCACTCCCTCATAAAGGTTTTGGGCAATCATCATTGTCTTTTTAACAGAAAATCCGAGTTTTCTGGCTGCTTCTTGCTGCAATGTCGAAGTAATAAAAGGCGGTGGCGGGAATTTTCTGACTTCCTTACTTTGAACATTTATTACCCTGTAGACTGGGTCTTCGAGATTTTTCAAAATTTCTTTAGCTTCTTTTTCGCTTTTAATTTCGACTTTTTTGCCTTCTTTTTTTATTAAAATCGCCGTAAACTCGCTATCCTTTTTAAGGATTATCGTAATGTCCCAATATTCTTTGGGAATAAAACTCTCGATTTCTCTTTCACGATCGACAATGAGCTTGACTGCCACTGATTGAACCCTTCCGGCAGAAAGCCCTTTTCTTATTTTTTTCCACAAAAGAGGGCTTAAATTATATCCGACCAGTCTGTCTAAGACTCTTCTTGCCTGCTGGGCATTTACTAGATTGTAGTTGAGATTTTCGGGATTCTTAATAGCCGAGTTAATTGCTTCTTCTGTTATCTCATAAAACCGAATTCTTTTTGCTTTTTCTTCCTCTATGCCAGTTAATTCTAAAATATGCCAAGCGATGGCTTCTCCCTCTCTATCAAGGTCAGTTGCCAAATAAAGTTCTTCAGCTTTTTCCGCTTCTTTTTTTAAAATGTTGACATTTTTTTGAGCCGCTTTCGGGACAATATATTGAGGTTCAAAATTTTTATCAATATCAACTCCAAGCTTTGATTTTGGCAAGTCTCTGACGTGTCCGTAAGAAGCAATGACTCTATAACCTTTGCCAAGGTATTTTTCTATAGTTTTAGCTTTTGCCGGTGATTCTACAATAACTAAATTCATATAAAAAGGTTAGCATCTTTTACCGAGTTTAAACAATAGAAAAAGAAAGAGCATTATAAAGAATCTGGAACAAAAGCAGTAAAATCTAAGGATAGTAAATGGAGGAAACAAGCTGTGAAGAAAAGACTTCTAATAAATGTTTCAGAGAGTAAGGCAATAAAAGATCTAAGGAGCAATATTGGGAAACATATCCCTTGCCCAAAATGTTCTAGGAAGAAGTATGTAAGGAGACTTAAGGGCAAGGATAAAAGATACTTCTGTGCTAAATGCAGATACAAGTTTTCATTAAAGAATCTAGTGGGCTTTAAATACTCTAATCTAAACTACAAACAGATCTATCATTTACTTCATTGTTTCGGTAACAATAAATCTCATCAAGATGTCATAGATTGGACAGGAGTCTCTTATCCAACCTCAAGACTTAACTATAGTCGAATCAGAACAGGCTTAAAGCCTCATTTAGATACAGATAAACTAACCGGTAAGTTTGTTTGTGATGAATGTTTTGTAGGTAAACAAAAGACCAATAATCAGGCTATTGTAATGGGTGCCGTAGATAGCACGTTTACTAATCTTAGATTAGAAGTTATCCCAGACAGAGAACAAGACTCAATTGAGAAGTTCTTAGAGATTCATATTGAACCAACTTCTTTAATTGTTTCAGACGCTTTCTCTTCGTACTTTGATATTGGCTTTATGGGTTACAATCATTTAATTGAAAACCACAGTAAAGGACGCTTTCAAGAGACTGTGCCAATCGAGAGAGTCTGGGGACTTTTTAAAACTTCTATTACCAGAAGCTATCATCATATTCATAAAGAAAAACTACCTGAATACCTGGTGGAATTTCAGTTTAAATTTATCCACCGAAAATACCGTAGAAACCCCCTTTATATAGCTAAAATGTTAACCAAGACTGTTCCAGATTGTTGACATTACTGAAAGAAAAAGTAAATAAAAAATTTATAGTAATCAGGAATAAGTAATAAAAGATAGAAAGGTTTTTTAGATACCTTTTAGTTATTGTTTAATAATTTTTAATCAATAATTGACCTTTGGCTATGATTTTCTCCAAGTTTCCTTTAAATCCTTTGGCAGTTGGGCTTCGATGTCTTCAGCTTCGCCTTTGGTAATTTGATCTTTCAAAGTGGAGAAAACAGCCGTAGTTGCCTTTTCCGGATTTTTCAATTGATGCTCAGTCATTTCATCCACTCTTCTTAAAAATTCTCCTTTATGAAGCTTTTCAACGGGTTTCCTTAAACCCAACCGCCCGAAAAAAGCAGTCCTATATTCCTCATCTCTTTCCCCGATTAATTCTCTTTCTCCCTTTGAAAGCTGGCTTTCCATATCTTTTTCTTCTTCTGGAGTGATTCTTTTTGCGAGCGTGTTTAAAACTGCTTTTGAAGCTGATTCAGCTTGGAAGAGGTCTTTGAGTTCGCCTCTTGTTTTCACTTTTTCTACAAATTCTTTTTTATTCATGTCTAAATACTATTTTGAAAATAAACTTTCCGCATTAAAAAAACTGACAAATCTAATCTTCCAGCATAGGTTGTCTTTTCTTTGAAATCTTTTCGATTGATTTCTGCTTTTCCGGTCTTACAAAAGTCCCTCCCCAAATTTTTTCCCAGTTTTTCACCCATTTGTATTCTTTTTTCCAGATAGGGTCATAAATTTTAGCTACTTTTTTAGAATAATTTTTTAGATCAGGCAAAAGCTCTCCAAAAAGCGACTCTGCTCCTTTATGAGAAGGTTTGGCGCCATGTTTTTGGGCAATTCTTGCCATAACTCCAGGATAATCTATCAAAGGGCAGGGCCTAATCTCATTTCTTCCGAAAGGCTGCGACATCCTGATTTCCCTAAAAAAATTTGAGTTTAAGGCTTTATATAAGGATTTATTTTTAATATTATCAGTCGAGAAGTGGCAAAAAATACAAGGCTCAACATCGCCATTATTATTGATATGAACATAATGTCTTCCGCCGGCAAGACAACCGCCGACCACGGGTCCGTCGCCGAAAAAATCAATAACTAAAAGCGGGTATTTATCTCTTATTTCTATCGCTTTTTTGCGCATATAGTTTCTCTGGGCAGGAGTCAGCATTAAATTTAGGTTGGGTTTCCTGCCTACCGGCATATAATTAAAATACCAGCCGACTGAAGCTCCTTTCTTTATCATAAACTTAATAAAGCTATTGCTTGTAATGGTCTTAATATTTTTCCTAGTGATAGTGGCAGAAAAGAAGAAAATTACCCCCTTTTTTCTTAAAAGATCCATGGCGTTTTCCAGCTTTGCAAACGTTTTTTTACCTCTTCTCTCTTCGGTTTCTTTTTCAAATCCCTCGATACTTAAGGTTGGAATAACATTTCCCATCTCGGCAATTCTTTCAGCATTCTTTTCGTTTAAAAGAGTGCCATTAGTATAAATCTGAAAAAGAACGTCCGGGTGTCTTTTAAGAATGTCCCAGATAGATTTGTATAAAAGAGGCTCGCCGCCAAGGAAAATATAAAAGTTTATCCCAATTTCCTTGCCTTCTTTAATTATTCTTTCAATTAATTTTGGATCCATATCAGTCGACGTGTCATATTCGCTTGCAAAACAGCCTTCGCATTTTAAATTACAGCGCATAGTCGGACTTATGAGGATAGTAAATGGAGGGGCGACTCCATATTTTTTTAAATAGATAAGTCTTTTATCTTGGCAGCGGGTCATTGAGTCAGAGATCCAATCGGCGACTCTTTTTCGCATTTTCTTATTGGTTTCTAAGGAAACTCTTCTTATAAGCCAAGAAAGCGGAAGATTCTTACTAAAAGCATTTCCCATTGTTTTCATCATATATTTTTGGGATTTAGTTCCTGCAAAATATTCTATCCACTTGTAGGCCCTAGCAATTTTTTTATTGGAATTTCGCCCAAGGAAAGCCAAAATTTTGGGAGTAGTCTCTTTGATATACCAATACTTCAAGTCTTTTATTTTGTTTCTAATTTTCCCCATGCATTCAGTTAACACCAATCTTTGCTACTTATTTCTTGGCAATCTTTATTTTTTTTGCCTTCTTTTCTTCAACGATTGGGATAGTAATCATTAAGACTCCGTTTTCATATTCAGCACTAGCTTTGTCTTTCAATACTGTAGTTGGTAATTTTACTGTTCTCTCAAAATCCCCCCTTCTTATTTCTTGATAATAATAGTTTTTTTCTTCTTCTTCACGGCTACCACTTATCTTTAAGTAGCTATCCTCGATCTGGATATCGATATTGTCTGGATTAATCCCCGGAAGGCTCATTTTGGCGATGATATTTCCTTTTTCTTCATAGAGATCAATAGCTAAATCCCAGCCGACTCTTTGTAATGCGGAGAGCGGTCCTCCTTCCTCCTCAAAAAACCTTTGGATATCTCTAAAAGGCCCTGGTCCCCATTGTACAATTGGCATAACTACCTCCTTATTTAATTATTTCTCTTAATATAAAAATCCCCCGCTCTTTTTTCTTCGGGAGATTTTCTAGTTCCTTATTTAGCTATTTATTTTTTTGATTCCTCTAGTTTTCGAATTGCGTCTTCATAGAAAGGCTTGGCAAGCTCCTTGGCTTTTTTTGAAGTGATTCTATTGTACATCCAATCAACCTTTCTTTGTACTTTACTTGGATTATCTGTAAATCTTTTTATAATTCCTAGATATCCTTTACCTTTAAAGAAGCTTAAGCTATCTGCATCCTTTAAAAGATTTTCTTCTTTATTACCGCCTATCTCATGCTTTGAAATCAAATTTGCTACCTCTTTAATAAATCGAGGATCGGTTTTTAAATCATTTAAGTAATCGCTAATAATTTTGGCACAAGTTGTTTGATGGTAGTCTAAATAGTCAGGATTGTTAAACTCTTTTTCAAATTTATGGTTGATAAAAGCTCTGTCAATATCATGCGATACTGCAGCTATTAACAATGCCTCATTTGGGTTTGGCTCTAGTTCTCTTAAGCATTCAGCGGTTAATTTTAGGTGTATGGGAGTATGCCTATAAGGTGCATTTTCTTTAAATGATTCCTCAATAAACTTTTCAACTTTTTTATAAAGCTCAGTTTCGGTCATTTTATTTTCCCTTCTTTCATCAGCTTTATGTAATTATTTCGGCTTAAAAGTTTGGTATTATCAGTTACTTTATCAATAAAAAGAATTCCCTTCAAGTGGTCGCATTCATGCTGGATTACCCTTGCTAGAAGGCCGGAAGCTTTCATATTGAATTTTTTACCGTTTTTGTCGAGAGCTTCAACTT
The DNA here is from genome assembly GCA_023473595.1 of Patescibacteria group bacterium. GTDB lineage: Bacteria > Patescibacteriota > CPR2 > UBA1875 > JAMCYV01 > JAMCYV01. Next base: position 19,278 of record JAMCYV010000032.1, read on the forward strand.
CAATGCTAATCGGTCTTTTGACGGGCCCGAAAAGTTTGCCATTCATAACACTTCCGCACCCTTCGTAAATTATTTCTTCCTCTTTTGAAAGATTTTTAATAATGGGGTTAATATAAACCCTCAAAGGGTCGATATCCTGCACTTTCCTATGTGGAAGCTCTCTTAGTTCAGTAATTATTATATTTAAACTATGTCCAAGCTGAGGGGCTGACATACCTATAAGTTTAGCCTCTTCAATAGAATCGCAAAGATCTGAGATAATTTGTTCGATTCTTCTTGTTTTTATTTCTTTCAATTGAACAGGGGCGCATTCTTTTCTCAAGATTTCACTGCCAATTTGTGGAAGATCTTTGATGACCATTAAAATTATTTTATAAGCTTTTTAATTTCTTTTATTAGATCCTCTTTTTTCTTGGTGCTGAAATAACCTTCCACCTTACCTATTAACTTTTCGTTTCTAAAGAAAAGAAGGGTTGGTAGTTTAGTAACTCCGAACTTTTCCTTAAGCGAATTATCAGTCAAGTTAGTTTTGCAATAATTAATATCTTCCCCCTTTACTAATTCTTTAATTGGGATTGAGTAAAGAAGGCATTTTATTGAATCATTATCAAAAAGTTCGGCCATCAAAGGCAATTTTGACTTTAAAATAAAAGCCTGAAGTTGTTCTTCTGGGACAGAAAAAGTTGATTGAACCGGTTGGGCGCCATATCTATCGATAAAAAGATCGGAAATTTTACGAGGATCTTCATCTATCTCTTTTTGAATTGTTTTATATTCCTCTTCATTTTCAGCAACTTTAATTGCTCCGATTTCACATTGCTTTATGCAGCTTTTGCAGCTTATACATTTAGTATTGTCGATAGCTACTGTTTTATTGACGTCATCCCAATACAGAGCGCCGATCGGACAGGCTGCAATGCCACCGCATTCTTCGCTATTATCACAAATTTTGAAATTGATTAAGACTGACATTTATTCTTTTTAACATTAGTATTATATCAGAAATTTAAGCTTCTAAAAGGCTTTTATTTAATTAAAATTTTCCAATTATCCTTATAGTGCTTGAACATTTTATCAAACTCTTCTCTAGAGATTAAGGGAATCTTAAGACTGGCTAGTTTTTGCTTTAATGTATCTAAAACTTTGTCTTTTTCATTTTCATTAGCTAATTTCTCAAGTTCGATTATATAACCATAACCTTTAGTATAATCCAAACAGACCTTGATTCCCTGCCATTTGAAAGTGTTTCTAGTCCTGAACCACTTTATTCCAACCTTATAACCGAGAGCTAAAAAAGCTTGCTCTAACTTTTCAAAATCTTCTTTATCAAACTTGATTTCAATTTCTTCTCTGGCTTCATCATGAATCTTGCCGCTTTTTAACCATATTTTAGAAAAGTTATTGTTCTTTTGAATCCTCAAGTCTTCCTTGCAATCAAAATAATAAGTCTCTTGATAGTCTTCGCCAAGCCACTTGCCTTCTTTTTTAAAAAATCGAAGAAGCTTATGGTATTTATTTTCATCGATTAAACTTCTGATTTCTACTTCAATATTTTTCATATATTTCTTTTTTTGTCATCCTGAACTTGCCTGTCCGACCGAAGCTGGGCGAAGGCGGGATTCAGGATCTATAGATTCCGGTCCAATGACTCCGACGAGTATCGGACTCGCCGGAGATAAACTGTTATTTTTTAATGGAATAGTCCGGGATGACAATTTTAGATGTTTAACTGTTCAATTGCTTATTATTTACTGTTAATTGTTATCTATTTACTGTATAAACCATTCCGCCGAGGTTTTTGACATAACCCTTGATTTCCATCATTGTGAGGGCTGAAGAGACTGCTTGGGACTCGATTCCTGTTGTCTTTATAATATCATCAATGTGCTTTGGCTCGCTTTCTAAAAACTCAATAATTTTTCTCTCTTCTTCAGACTTGGGGTAAACTTTCCTGGCTTCCTTCTTTTGCGGCAGGTTTTTGAGATTTAATTCTTCTAAGATATCTAGAGCATTTGCTACCGGCTTTGCTCCCATTTTAATAAGGTTGTTAGGCCCAAAGGAGTTTTTGTTGTAGATATTTCCCGGAAGGGCAAAGACATCTCTATTTTGTTCCAAAGCATCTTTTGCCGTAATAAGGGCGCCGGATTTTTCTCCAGCCTCAACTACCAAAACTCCAAGCGAAAACCCGGCAATAATCCTATTTCTTGCCGGAAAATTCTGTTTTAAAGGAGCAGTGCCAATTGAATATTCGGAGACTAAGGCTCCTCCATTTTCTACGATTTGATTTGCTAAATTTGAATTGGAAGTTGGATATGGTTTTTCTAATCCGCAGCCTAGGATTGCAATAGTTCTTCCGTGAGATTTTAAGGTAGATTCGTGAGCAAAGGTATCAATTCCTAAAGCCATTCCTGAAACTACCGTTACTCCGGCTTGCGCTAAACCTGCAGCGATGTCTTTTGTAGCTTGGATTCCATAATCGGTTGGTTTTCTAGTACCGACAATAGCAATACATTCCTCTTCTTTCTTAAGCTCTCCTTTGTAATATAGAACAAAAGGCGGTGAAAAAATTTCCTTTAATTTTTCTGGATAATCTTTATCAAAAAAAGAGACATATTTTATCCCTTGCTTTTCTAAAAGTTCTTCTTCTTTATCACAATCAGTTTTTTCGATATGTTCAGTAATTGCATAGACCAATTTTTGGTCTATTCCGGCTTTTAAAAGATCAGAAGGTCTGGCATACCAGATATCTTCGGCAGATTTAAAGTACGAAAAAAGCTTTTTAAAAGTTATGGGTCCGATTTTGACACATTTATCTAGAGTAATTAGATACTTGTCCATTATTCTTTATGCTTGACTTAATATAATAAGATTATTATATCTTTAGATAAAGGAAAATATAACCCTTAATACCTTTTTAATTAAAATAGCAAAAAAGGGTTGACAAATTATCCCTTTTATGCTACAATCCTATATCAGATTGAAATATTAAGTAATTTCTCGGTTGTGGGTTGAATCCTACATGCCAAGTTCTCCTTAAGTCACCCTCCTTTAAGGCAGAGCTTCACATGTAGGATTCTCCCTGCAACAACGCCAATCTAATATATATTGAGATTTGGTCAAACCTATAAGGTAGCTTGTTCGATTATAGGGAGAAATTAGAAATTAATAGTTTAGCGTCCTTTCGGGGACGCTAAACTATTTTTATATAGTAAATTCTAAGTGCTTACGTTTTTTATACCTTCCTTAAGAGATTTCTTTATTAATTTAATAGTTTTTTCGATTACTTCGTTTAGCATTCCTAGCTCTTCTTTATCGAACTTTTGCAAAACAAATTTCTCTGACGGCATAGTATCTGCTTTTTCATTCTTAATTCCTACTCTGAATCTTGGGAAACGTTCTGTACCTAAAAAATTTATCACCGAAATTACCCCCTTGTGTCCACCGGCACTTCCCCCTTCTCTGACTCTTATGGTACCTAAATTAAGGTCGATATCGTCGTGAACCACCCAAACCCTATCGGTTGGAATATTTAAGAATCCGACAAAATTTCGAACTGCTTCGCCTGATTTGTTCATATAAGTTTGGGGTTTAATGAGCATGACATCCTGGCCTTCAATGTAGGTATGACAGATCTCGGCTTTGAATTTCTTTGAGTATTTCCAGCTAGAATCAGCTAATCTATCCAAGATCATAAAACCGACATTGTGTCTGGTCTTTTCGTATTTTTTATCAGGATTTCCTAAACCAACGATGATGTTCATTTTTCTTTCTCTCTAAACTCTATTTTAATGCTTGTGCCAGAAAAATCAAAGTTCTCTCTTATCCTGTTTTCAAGAAATCTCAAGTAAGAAAAATGGATTTTGTCAGTTTGAGTGCCGAAAATGGTGAAAGTCGGAGGATTTGTCCCAGTTTGGGTTATATATTTTAATTTTGGCTTGAAATTTTTAATACCGACTGGAGGATTTTTTATAACTATTTTTTCCAAAACATTGTTTAAGAAGTGAGTTCGGACTTTTTTGCTTCGTTCTTCAGCGATTTTTAATACAAGCTCAAGAATATTTTGGACATTTTTACCACTTAAAGCAGAAACAAAAACAAAAGAAGCAAAAGGGATGAATTCGAATTTTCTTTTTAGAAGGCTTGTTAAGGCACTGATATTTAAATTAGGGACAGCGTCTATCTTATTTACAACTAAAATAATCCCCTTGTTCAAATCTTTAGCAAGTCCTGCCAAGTGCTGGTCTTGAGCCGTTATTTCTTCTGTTGCATCAATAACTAAAAGAATAATATCGGCTTCACTAGCTGATCTCATTGCTCTTAGGGCACTGTATTTTTCAATACTTCCTATTTTAGTTTTTTTTCCTGTCCCAGCTACTTTTCCAATTTTACCTCTTCGCCTCAAACCTGCGGTATCTACAATTGCGATTTTATTTTTATTAAAATTAAACTCGGTTTCAATAATATCTCTGGTAGTTCCTGGGATTTCACTTATCATTGCTCTTTCTTTTTTTAAGATAGCATTAAGCAAAGTCGATTTTCCGACGTTCGGCCGGCCTAAAATAGTTATTCTTATTTTTTTCTCTTCGGGTTTTTCCTTTTTCAATTTTGGGGCAGGAATTTTACTTAATTCCTGAACTATCTTATCTAAAAGGTCGCCTGTGCCTTTGCCGCTTAAAGCAGAGATAGAAATGGGCTCGCCGAACCCTAATTTATAAAAATTTGGTAATGCATCTTGTTCTTTTAAAGAATCTATCTTATTTACAGCTAAAATTACATTTCTATTCGCTTTTTTTAATTTTTTAGCGGCAAACCAATCTAAATCAGTGATGTCTGTCTTTCCATCGGTTAAGAAAAGTATAAGGTCAGCTTCATCTATGGCTATTTCAATCTGGCTTTGAATATCTTCTTTAAATCTTTCTTCAAAAGCGTATTCTAAGCCTGCGGTATCTACTAAAATAAATTCTTTTCCTTGCCAATTTACAATTTCATATAAGCGGTCTCTAGTAGTACCGGCAACATCGGTAGTAATAGCAAGCCTTTCTCCTATCAGCCGATTAAAAAGAGTCGATTTTCCGACGTTCGGCCGGCCTATTATAGTAACTATGTAATTTTCTTTTTGCATAAGGGTTATTTTAACATTTTTTGCCTTTAAAGTGAATAAAACTATTCTTAAGAATAGTTTTATTATTTCTAGCTATTAAAGCTTTATATTAAATTATTTGCGTCTAAGGTTCTCCCTTTTTGCTTCGTAAAAAGTTTTTAATTTATGAGAATTTTTTTTGATTATGTAATAAGCAGCGCCAAAAAAAAGAATAATTTTTATCATAGCCTTTATAGATTTATAAAAAATTTTAACAACAAATCTTGCTGTTTTTAGAGAGAATCTTGCTAAGCTTTTTTTATCGATTTTTGTTTCCATTTTATTTGCAAATATTATATTTATAATTCTATTTTTGCTAGTCAATTTCATCAGCGCATAGCTTCTCTTTCCAAAAGGCATTTTAGGCAAAAATAAAAATTAAAACATTGTAGAAAATGTAAAAAGCTCTTAATTACCAGTTAAAATTTTTATTAATCCAGTCAGCAATTTTTCTTGTCTCACCGAATCTATCGCTGCTTCCCAAGACAACTATTAAAATTTTATTTCCTTTTTCTTTTGAAAGGGCTAGAAGGCATTCGCTTGCTAGAGGGGTGGAGCCGGTTTTTATTCCCAAAAATCTTTCTCCATCTAAAAGAATATTCGTATTTGTAAGATTATAAGCTGTGCCTGATTCCGTCACTGCAGTATAATTTTTTGATTTAATCGTTTCTTCAATTAACGGGACTTTTAAGGCATATCTTGCAAGGTTTAGAAGATCAGTTGAACTTGAATAATTATCCAGATAATCCAGACCGGAAGGGTTTGTAAAATGGGTATCTGTTAGTCCCAGATTTAGGGCCTTCTGGTTCATAAGATATACGAATCTATCCTCATTGCCGGCAGTATGGATGGCTAGTGATTTGATGGCATCGCCTACAGAGCTTATTAGAGCACTTTTTATAAGCTCTCTAACTTTCATTTTGTCTCCAGCTTTAAGTCCGATTCTTGTTTCATCAGGATGAAGCGTAAGTTTAGGAATAGTAACAATTTCATCTTCTTTGGCATTTTCCAAAACTATAACAGCTGACATAAGTTTAGTTACGCTTCCAATATAAAGCTTCTCATTAGGATTTTTAGCTAGAAAATTGTAATTAGTAGTGAGATCGACGGCTTTGTATGATTTAGCGCTTATTTCAGCAAAATTTTCCTCGGAGTTTTTATACGGCAAAGGGCTTGTAAGATAAAGTGGTGGCTCTTTTTCATTTATCTTAGAAATATCATAATTTATCGCATTCGGGATAAATAAAGAAATCAAAAAAACTGTTGCAAGAACAAAAAAAGCGAATTTTAAATCATTTTTAGTCATTTTTTAATTTCTCTATTTCTTCCATTTTAAGCGGTCTGTATCCCCCTTCTTTTAAATCATTTATAATCAGAGAATCGATTCTGATTCTCTCTAAATCCTTGACAGGATGGCCAATTTTTTCAAACATTCTTCTTACCTGCCTTTTTCTACCCTCTTTAATTGTAATCGAATAAGTGGTTGTCTTTAATTTTTTTATCTTTGCTGGTCTAGTAATACCGTCTTCTAGCTTAATCCCCTCTTCTAATCGTTTTAATTTTGAATCTTTGATTTCTTTCTCAACTTTTACCAAGTATTCTTTCTCTTTCTCGAAGGAAGGATGGGTCAATTTTTGAGCAAGGTCGCCGTCATTCGTCAAAATAATAAGCCCTTTGGTGTTTTTATCCAGCCGTCCTACAGGGTAGAGTCTTTCGCCCTTTGGAACCAAGCCAAGGACTGTTCTTTTCACATGGATATCTGAAACAGTGGAAGTATAGCCTTTAGGCTTATTTAAAAGATAATAAATTAGTTTCGATTTTCTTATTTCTTTTTCGTCAACAGTCACTTTATCTCTTTCAGGGTCGACTTTTATCCCGAGTTTATCTTGAACTATCCCATTTACCATTACTCGACCGGCCAGAATTAGCTCTTCAGCCTTGCGCCGAGAAGCGACACCTGACTTAGCCAAATATTTAGAAAGCCTTTCCATAAGACCTATTCCCCAATCGACAACTTTTCCCTTATCTCCACAGTTTCTTCTATTTTCGGGAGCTGGTTCTCATTTTCCAAGCCCAAATATTGCAAAAATTCCATAGTAGTCCCATAAAGAATCGGCCGGCCTATTGCTTCTTTGCGTCCGACTTCTGTTATGAGTCCCCTTATCATTAAATTTCTAATCAGAGCCTCGCAATTTACACCTCTTATCTCCTCTATTTCCATTCTGGTAACAGGTTGTTTGTAGGTAATGATTGCCAAAGTTTCTAAAGCGGCTTCTGAAAGGTCATGTCTTAACTCCTCGTTTAAATACTTGGCAATGGTTTCTGAATTTTCTGGCGCCGATACAAAATGAAAATACTCGCCTTTTCTTATAATCCTTATCCCTTTTTTCGAGTACTCGTCAATTAGTTCCTTCATGGTCTGCTGAACATCAGTAATCATAGCGCCAGTAAGTAATGCCAGCTCTTTTAGGCTAACTGGCTTCTCAGCTACAAAAAGGATACTTTCGATTTTGCCTTTTAAAATAATTTGATCCCTCGCCATAAAGTATAAAAATAATAAATTCCAGCAAAAAAGCAAAGAATAGCCAGAGCTTTTAAAAGAATTTTAAAAGCTCTGAAATTTACAAATACTTTTTTAATTAAAATGAAAAGAACAGTCGGTACGGTTATAAAACCTATTAGTATAAGCAAGCCCGATTTCATAAAGCAAATTTAGCTAATATTAAATCTCTCTTATAATTATATCACCAAAGTGCTTGTCTTGCTCGGCGGATATAACTTTTTGCTTTAGAAGATCAAGGATTGCTAAAAAGGAGACGATAATCTCATGTTTAGTCTTTACTTTTTTTAAGAGTTCAGAAAATTTGGCTTTTTTCTTTTTTGAAAGATAATCTTTTAATTCTGTTACTTTTTCTTCGACCGAAACGGCTTTCTCTATTTCTTTTTCGCCTTTTTCAATTTCTTCTTTAGGCATCTTCGAAAGAGTATTTTTTAGGATTTCCAAAAGCATATTTATATCAACAGATTCCGGAGGAGAAAAGTTTCTCAAATCCAAATCAAATATTCCTTGCCGCCTGTAAGATCTCTTCCTTTCTTCTAAAATTGTATTAAAAGCTTGGGCTGCTTCTTTGTATTTCTTGTATTCTATAAGCCTTCGCTCTAAATCCTCTATCTCTTCTTCCTCTTCACTATTTGCGATTTGGGGGAGAAGTACCTTTGATTTTAAATAGATAAGCTTCGAAGCGATTAATAAAAATTCAGCGATGTTATAATCTCTTTCATCTAATTTTGAGAGGCAGTTTATGTATTCGTCTGTTATTTTGGCAAGAGAAATCTTAGTTATCTCAAGTTTTTCGGCCTCTATAAGCTGAAGCAAAAGATCAAGCGGACCCTCAAATTGTTCCTGGCTAACCTTAAGCATCTCTTATGGTCTTAATCTATTTATGTCTCTTGGGAAGAGGCTGGTTTCCCTGATATTTTCGAGTTCTAAAAATTTCATTGTCATTCTCTCGAGGCCATGGCAATACCCGCCTAATGGCGGCATTCCATACTTAAAAGCATCTAGATATTCTTTAAAATCAGCCGGTACCATATTTCTAGCATGCATCTTCTGAATTAACTCGTTATAATCATTAATTCTCTGTCCGCCTGTTGTCACTTCAAGGCCTCGGAAGAGAAGATCAAAGCTTAAAGTTTCGTCCGGATTTTTAGGATCATCGATAGTATAGAAAGGCCTTTTTTTAGTTGGATAATGGGTAATGAAAACAAATTCACTTCCGTTTTTCTTCTCAAAATATTCGCAGATCTTTTTTTCATGATCGGGCTCTAAGTCCGGTTCTCCTAAGCACTTTATCTTATATTTTTTCTCTAAGATTTCTTGAGCTTCTTTAAGCTTAAGAACCGGAATTTTCTTAAATTCGGGGATCTTTGCTCCTAAAAGTTCAAACTCATCCTGACAGTTTTTCTTTAGCCAATCGATTATAAATTTGACTTCCTCCTCGTGAATCTCTAAGAGGTCTTCAAAACCGTCAATGAAAGCCATCTCGATATCCAAACTCATGTATTCATTCAAATGTCTAGAAGTCGAATGCGGCTCGGCTCTATAGACATAAGCTGTCTCATAGACCTGTTCGTAGACTGCAGCCATTATTTCTTTATAAAGCTGTGGACTTTGGGCAAGATATGCTAGTCCTTTTTTAAAATATTTAAGACTGAACATTTCGGCGCCGCCGGTCTCAGCACCGGCTGAAACAATTTTCGGCGTATTAATCTCGGTAAAACCTTTTTCTTCAAAGAAAGCTCTGAAAGCTTTTAAAATTTCAGCCTGGACTTTAAAAATTGCCCTTTGTATAGGATTTCTTAAAGTAATAGTCCGATTATCAAGCAAAGTATCGAGGTTAACGTTCATTTCTTTCTTATTTATCTCCACCGGAATATCTTCCTTGACAGCAGAAAGGACTTCAACTTTTTTAACCAAGATTTCAGCACCTCCAGGTGCGCGGTCTTCTTTTTTAACTTTGCCTGTTATCTTAACAACACTTTCAGTAGTCAGGCCCTCAAGCTTGGCATTGTCTTCTTTCTTATCAACAATAGCCTGAACCAAACCCTCTTTATCTCTTAAAACGATAAAAGTAATTCCCCCAAGTTTCCTTATCTTGTGAATCCAGCCGGCAACTGCTATTTCTTTGCCAATTTTTTCTTTTACTTGACTTGAATAAATTCTATCTTTCATAAGGATAATTATAGCTTATTTTGCTTAAGGAAAGAAGCTAAAAAGCGCCCCGATCTTTATCGGGGCGCTTTTAAAAGTAATTTAAGCTTTCTGCCTGGGTTTTTCTAAAATCTCCTTTACCTTGCTTATGACTTCTGAAAGAGTTACTTGGGATTTCACCAAGTATTCATCGGCACCTAAAGCCTTCCCTTTTTCTATATCAGCCGTTTGAGAAAGAGCGCTCATCATTATGATCTTGGTCTCCTTGGTCTCTGGCGTGGCTCTTAAAATATCTAAGGTATCAAAACCGGAAATCTTGGGCATCATAATATCCAAAACGATTAAGTCAGGCCTTTCCTTGACTGCGACCGTTAGAGCTTCTTCTCCGTCAGAAGCTGTCACTACTTCGTATCCCTCGGCTTCCATGCGGGAAGAATAGATATCCCTCAAAGCCACATCATCTTCAACTATCATTATCTTTGTCATATTGTTCGTTTACTCTGTCTCGTCTTGCGACATAATTTAATTTTATAATACTTATTTTATATTTTCAAGAATATTTTAATCTAATGATTTAGGGATTGTAAAGGTAAATTTACTACCTTTCCCCTGTTCGCTTTCGACCCAGATTTTACCGCCAAATTGCTCAACAATTGAACGAGTTATAAAAAGTCCCAAACCTGTCCCCCCGACTTCTCTGGTTGCTGAATTATCTACCCTATAAAATTTTTCAAACAGATGTTTTAGGCTTTCCTTTGGGATGCCCATGCCCGTATCTTCTACAGAAATGATAGCGAAATCTTTATCTTGATCAAGATTAACTTTTACGCCGCCTTTCATTGTGAATTTGATTCCGTTTTCGATTAAGTTTGTTAAAACTTCTCTAATCATTGATTGGTCGGCAACTACTCGGATGGGAGGTGCAAGAGATTTCTTCCCTTTCTCAACCCCCTTAGACTTTTCAAACTCTAAGGAAATTTCTTTTTTCTTTGCAAGCTGGGTTAGATCGCCGACTACTTGTTCAATCAAACTATTAATTTCAAATTTTTCAATATTCACCTCTAATTTTCCTTCTTCTATCTTGGTAACGGAAAGCAAGTTTCTAACTAAAGTGGACATGCCGATAATGGCAGCATGAGCTTTATCTAAATATTCTCTGGCTTTGTTATCTATCTTTGTGATTTTCTCATTCGATGCCAAAGAGATATAACCTTCCAGAGTCGTAATCGGTGTTCTAAGTTCATGAGAAGCAGTAGAGACAAATTCGTTTCTAAGTCTTTCTACTTCCTTTTGCTTAGTAACATCTCGAAAAACGCAAATTGCTCCCGTAGTATTTCCACTTATATCTTTTATCGGCGAGTAACCGGCAGAGATCTGAATGTTCTTCTTACTCTTATTAACAAAGCAAAGATCATCTCTTACTACATTTTCACCGCTATTCCAAACTTGAAGAACCGGGCAATCTTTCTCACAAATGCTGACATCTTGTTCGTTTTTAAGCTTCATAACTGTCCAGCATTTGATACCTAAAGCTGCTTTCTCTTCCCAACCGGTCATTTCTTCAGCAGCTTTATTGAAAAGGACGACATTTCTTTCAGTATCGACAGCATAAACACCATCAGCAATGCTTGAGAAGACGGCTTCTTCTTGGCTTTTGTCTGAAGATAATTTCTCGGCAAAGGCAATCATCTTGGCCTTATCCGCTAAGCTTTTCCTATATCTTTCTCCAATTAAATATGATGGGATGGCAATTAAAACAATAGGAGCTAATCTAGGGGTTAGCGATGAAAGATCCAAAAGAATGGCATATTTTTGATAAATTATGATATCGACTATGAAATAAATCATCGAGGCTAGATAAGCTATAAGGCCATAGAAATTAGAGACATAAAACCCGGCTATTGTTAGAAAAAGCAAAACAAAAATCAAAGGTGAACTTATGCCGCCAGTAATATTTAAAAGAGCAAAAACGTATAAAAAGTTTAACCCGAAAAGAACGATTAAAGCATTTTTGGGAGATTTAAGGTAGAGCTTATTAAAAAAGAAGAAATAGACAATGCATAAGGCACCTACAACACTACTTACTCTTAGGAAATTTAATAAAGATGGGTTTATTTCCTTTACAAAAAGAGAAATAAAAAGAAAAACAGGCGGAATAATAAGTCCAACAATTAAAGAAATAATATTAAGCTTTTTCCCCCAAGTATTTTGCATAGGCTTTACTTTTATGGTAGCAAAAAAAATAGGTAGCGACAATAATAAGGTCCGTCCTTTGCTTTGCAAAGGACGGACCTTTGTAAGCTTTAAGGATTTTTTACCTTTCCTACGACCATAAACCCATAATCCAAGAGGTTTGTAATATCAGAATTTGGGTTCTGACTGTTTAAAACGACTACTACCAGCCTTTTATCTCTAAGAGCAGTTCCGATGAAAGTATGGCCGGCTTCCCAGGTATAGCCAGTCTTCGCACCGTCCATCCCTGGATAAATTTTTAACATATCGCTTATGTGATAAAGCCAATGGGCTCCATGTTTGTCAGTTTTTGGAATATTTATATCTTCCTTTTGTCCCATATACTTTAAGATTTGAGGATATTTCTTAATAGCATAACGAGTAATAACTCCGAGGTCATAAGCGCTAGATTTATGATTCGAATCATCCAGACCGGCAGGGTTTGTAAAATTAGTATTTTTTAGTTCTAGCCACTTGGCTTTGTCATTCATGGCTTTTACAAAATTATCATACCCTAGAGTGCCTTCAGCTAAAGCAAAAGAAGCGTCATTTGCAGAAAGCATCATCATCCCATACATTAGATCTTCCGCTTTCAGCTTCTCTCCTTCCTTTAAATCCATGCTGTTGGGGATCTGGCTGGCGGCATTTTTAGAAACGGTAATTTCCTTGTTTAAATTGGCATTCTCCAAAACAATTACGGCTGTCATGATTTTGGAGATGCTAGCTGTAGGCCCTTTGAAATCCGGATTTTTGGTATAAAGTATCTGGCCTGTTTCTTGGTCGAAGACAACTGCCCCATCGGTTAATGTATTAAAAGGGGTCGAACCATTTTCGTCTATAAAATTGGTTTTCAAGAAATAATCGTTTCTTTCCTTATCAGTGATCTTATTTTCTAGGATTTTAGGAATGGGGTTTTGAGAACCACTTTCTTTTTTCTTTTCAGTTATTTTTTTAAAACCAGCGACTAAAATTACCGCTAGTACAAAAAAAGCACCCAAAATAATAAGGATTCTTTTGTTATGAGACATACTTTAGCAGTATAACACAATTCCGAAGGTTTAAGAAGCAATATTCTTTCAATTGAGGTCCGATTGGTCGATATCAAAAAGAACTCCTAGAATAAATCCCGGCAGTTCTTTTTGGCACCGCCAAGGGGAATCGAACCCCTGTTACCAGGATGAGAACCTGGCGTCCTGACCGCTAGACGATGGCGGCATAAACAAATGTCATCTCGAGCGAAGTCGAGAGATCTGCTTTAAAGATTCCTCTGCTTCGGTCGGAATGACAGTAAAATTATAGCAAGATTCGCCTCTTTTTTCAATAAAATAGCCCTGCCAATAAGGTCGAGTGACCCTAAAGGCAAAGCTATTTTATAAATAAAAACTCCCTAAAGAGTTATTAAGCCTTAACAAATTTGCACATAGTAGTACCACATGTTGGGCATTTGCCCTTGATCATAGTTCTACCATTTTTAGTCTTAACTGTAGATTCGCCAGCCATTTCAACATCTTTCTTTTTGCATTTTACGCAGTATGCTTTTGTCATTCCCTTTCACCTCCCTTCATAATTTTATTTAGCCTAAAGCTTACTAAAATAGTATAGCTTGCCTATACTTAAATAGTAAGCACAAAAAAGGGCTTGTCAAGAGTAAAAATTAAATTTTTGAGTTCAAATGTAAATATTTTACTTTTACAAAGCGAAAATAATGTTAGGCTAAGATTTCTTTAATTTAAGGTAAATAGCGTTTGCAGCAATAGCTCCTTCGGCTGCCCCGGTTATAATCTGCCTTAAGTTGTTTGAGCCTGTGGATATATCTCCTACGGCGTAAACCCCCTCTACGGAGGCTTTCTGGCTAGAATCGACAGTTATATATCCTTTATCATCAGTTTGAAGATTTAGCTCCTTTATTAATACTACTGAAGGGATTGAACCGGCCTCTATAAAGACTCCATCGACTGAAATTTCTTTTCCATCTTCTTTTAGAATAATGCTTTGGACTTTGTTATCCCCCTTTATCTCTTTTAGATTTCGTTCTAAGATTACTTCAATATTTTTCTTTTCTTTCAATTTCTCAGTCCAAGCTGGTTCGGCTCTTAGCTCGCTTCTCCTGTAGATTAAATAGACTTGCTCCGCCAAATCTGCCAAATAAAGAGCGGAGGTAACCGCACTGTCGCTGCCGCCAATAACAGCAACCTTTTTGTTTTTATAGAAAAAAGCATCGCAAGTGGCGCAATATGAAACTCCTTTTCCAACAAATTCTTTTTCACCCGGAATTTCAAGCTTTCTTCTCTCAGTTCCTAAAGCAAGGATAATATTTTTGGCTTGCCATTCCTCATTTGAGCTTTTTAGTAAGAAGTTTCCATTGTTTTTAGTTATCGATACTATCTCGGTTTCAATAATTTTTTGCCCGAAACTTTTCAGATGTTCTTTGAATTTGGCCGCTAATTCGACACCTGGAACACTATTGAAGCCGGGATAATTTTCGATTCTATGAGCTTCGTTTACTGTCCCGCCGTTCATTTTTCCGACGATAAGAAAATTCATCTTATATCTAGCTGCATAAATAGCGCAGGCAATCCCAGCCGGCCCACTGCCAATAATGATAAGATCATAAATTTGCATACAATTATTGTAAATAGTAAATAGTAAACAGTAAACAGTAAGTCTTATTCTTCAAGCAGAGTTGAAAAATTTCCAGATTTGTCATCCTGAACTTGATTCAGGATCCACATTATAGATTCCGGATCAAGTCTGGAATGACATAAAAAATAAAGTATTTCTCCAAAAGGTTGAAAAATAAGTTTTAGGCGATGCTTGTGAAACTTAAAATGAGTAGCAAGAAAAGAGTTATATTTAAGACAAGAGCCTGCCTGAATTGATATTTATGGTAGCGGTGGTTATGAATTCCCAGTCTGTGCAGCATTCGAGCGTCTAGGATAATAAAGGTAAGAATAATAAACCAGAGCGAGAGATAAGGAATATTGCCGACTGACAAGATATTTGAAAGATTAATGCTTGGCTTAGTAACTTGCTCCCCTAGGACCAATGAATCAGGGTTATTTCCAGCCATAGCAGTTCCCGGTTTACCAAAAAGCTGGACAACAAGAGTTGTCTCTTGGCCGCCTATTCTGCCGTTTCCGGTGGCTATCCCTATGTCTTTAAATTCCGAGTTCAATAAATTTTCTCTATGGGTTTTGCTTCCCATCCAAGCAGATACTGTATTTGAGGCACTTGTAAAGCCTTTAGCTAGATTTTCTCCTGCCAAACTGTAATTGTAACCTTCTTTATCAATAAAAACCCAGACTTCAAGGCCGTCTTTGCTTTTATGATCCCAATAGTCGTCTTTGAGCATATCTGCCAGTTTGTCATTGGCGGCTCTGTCTAAGGAAGGGTTTTCATTTAGGCTTGCAAAACCCTTAGCCATTCTTTCCTGATTTGTATAATTAATGATATCTTTAGAAAAAGCATTCGTATCTTTGATTATAGGGCCGGAAACCGCCACCCCGAACATAAAATAATGCAAAATAATCCCTATAGAGTATATAGAAAGCCATTTGTGGCGAATGGCATGCGGGCGGTACTCATTATGTTCATGCGGTATAAAGATATGTCTTAGTCTTATCTTTAGATTCATACTCAAATTATACCCTTATGGTTAAATTGAACCAAATCTTAGCACAAGTTAAATTGAATTGCAATACTTCTTATGGTATTGACAAAGACTTGGCAGAAGAAAATAATAGAGATGGATACAAAAATCTAAGGATTCAACGTTTTTTGTCAGAGAGGTGCAGGTTTCTGCTACAGAGGAGGTTTTCATGCGATCGTTGATCACAGGAATTTCCAATGAACTTCGCGACTTCATGGAGGGGCTACGGCGAAGAGGACCATATTGGCGTCGATTGGGGCTAGGCTCTACTACGGCCTAAAGGAGGCCGTGATGAGAAAGCGTAGAACTCTACCCAATTACCGGAAGCGTGCAATATTGGACCGCATAAAGCTGGAAGAGTTAACAAGACAAATTCACGCATTTCTTTCAGCTTCGGGTCCAATAACTGCTTATCAACGATAAGTCTACCGACAAAAACGAAACGGATCTTTTTTCTGGGCGGCCTCTGGCCGCCCTCTCACTATTTATAAATGAATAATGAATCGTTTTCCTTAAATATGAAATTTTAATTTAAACACTAAACGG